>DUUU01000133.1 GCA_012841485.1 Armatimonadota bacterium | reverse complement strand
CTGCCTGGATGCTGAGAGAGCGTCCCTGAGCCGCGATAGCCAGGTAGTGGCTGTCGAGATGAGCAAGAGAGACTCTCGGCCACCCTCCCGCGCTCCGTCGTAAGGGGTTCGGATGGGGGGCAGGCGCCGCGAGCGGGTCAAGAAGCCCCGCGCTGCCTGTCGGCGAAGGCCCCCCACCTCTTGGGCCAGCCCGGCCCGAAGCGCTTTGCCTGCAAGCGGCCTGGAACTCTTGCCCTCGCCTTCTCGCGCGCCCGCGTCATTCGCCCCTTTATGCTCCTCGTACGGCTGTTGACAAAGGGGAGGGCGTGTGGCATACTGAGAGCCGTTGGCGATGATCATCTCACACGAGCCGAAGGAGAGAGAGGCGCTGCGTCAAGACGCCGCCGAGGCATTGAAGGGTCTCTACCGGGGAGAGGCTGTGGCGAGCCCCTGGGTAGGCGGGCGCGCGGCGGGCTTGCGGCGCCTGGAGGCGCTCGATATTGAGCGCTACAATCGGGAGCACAATGCCGCTCACTTGGAGGCCACGTCTGGGCTCTCACCCTACATCCGTCATGGACTCGTCACCCTGCGCGAGGCGCGCGATAGCGTGGTCAACCGCTACGGCGCCAAGGCCTCTCGCAACTTCGTGATCCAGCTCCTGTGGCGCGCCTACTGGTACCTGCGCGCCCGCCAGCGGAGCGTTGGCAGCCTGGTGGATGCCTCGGCGGACGCGACCGAGATCCCAGAGCCGGAAGTCGCGCGCGGTCCCCTCTGCATCGACGAGGCGGTGCGCTGCCTGCGCGCCACCGGGTTTCTCGCCTACCACCCGCGTCTCTGGGTGGCCTCCTACCTCCTCCACTGGTTGGGAATCCCCTGGCGCCAGGGATATCGCCTTTTCCAGGAACACCTGATCGATGCGGACCCGATTGTGAATGCGCTTTCCTGGCGATGGGTACTCGGCGAGGAGACGGGCCGGCCCTATCTCTTCAATCGGGCCCAGGTGGAGCGATGCACCAGCGGCCAGATATGCGCGCGTTGCACCATCTACCGGTGCCCGTTCGAGGGAACGTTGGAGGCGGTGGAGGAGCGCGTGCGCCAGCCGGGAAGGATGTTCCGGTGAAGCAGGTCGTGTGGCTGCTCGAAGACTCGCTCGGGCCGATCGATCCCGCGTTGAAGGCTCTGACCGAGGCGCCTGCCGTCTATATCTATGACGAGGAGCGCCTGCGGACGCACCCCACCTCCTTCAAGCGCCTCTTCTTCATCTACGAGTCACTGGTAGAGACGTTCGCCGGGCGGAGCGCGCCGTGCGAGATCCGCCGCGGGAACCTGGTGCGCGAGATGATCGACTTCTGTCGCAAATATGGCGCCGAGGAGATCCACGTCACGCGCTCACCGTCGCCCGCGTACCGTCTCTGGACCGAGCAGCTCCGGCACACGCTTGTGGTCGTAGAGTACGCCCCGGAGACCCTGGTGAAATGGTCGGGCCGGCCGCCCCGCCGCTTCCTCGAACTATGGGAGCGCGCGTATCCCCAGCTGCTGCCGGAGGCCGGGGCCGCGTCGGACGAGGCCGAGGAGAGCTGAGATCCATCCCATGAAGAACGCTACCCGCGCCAGCATCCTCAAGGCGGTTGTCATCCTCCTCTACGCCGCGGTCATCCTCCCCTTCCTGCGTTCCGGGGTGCCTGGGACCTACGACCGATACCTGGTCTACAACTATGTGCTCCTCTTCTTCGTGCCGCTGCTCCTGATCCTGGCGGTGTTCCGCGACCAGCCAGAGGAGTATGCCGTGGGCCCGGGTGATTGGAGAGCGGCGCTGCGCCTTTTCGTGCTCCTCTACGTGCCCACGCTGATTGGCTTGGCGATTGCCGCGCGCTGGCCCGCGTTTCAGTCCTACTACCCGGTCAACGACATGGCCCGCTATAGCAGGCAGGAGCTGCTCTTCTGGGAAGTGGCCTACAACGGGTTCTACATGTTCTCGTGGGAGTTCTTCTTCCGCGGGTTCCTCCTCTTCGGCCTCCGTCCAGCACTCGGCAAGGGGTCGCTACACTTCCAGGCGATTGTCTTCGGCGTCATGCACTGGGGAAAGCCGATGCCGGAGTTTTTCGCCTCGTTCCTCACGGGCTATGTCCTCGGGATCGTAGCCCTGCGCACGCGCACCTTCCTCCCCACCTTCGCCTTGCACGCGGCCTGCGCCGCCTCCTTTGACTTCCTCGTTCTGGCCTGGGGCGGCCGGCTCAGCCTCCTGCTTGGGTTGTGATTGGGCGTCGCGGACGGACTTCGGTGCCCTCGATCTGGAAGAGGGGATCGCGCGCGCGGCGGCGAAACCCTGTGCCAGATTGTCGCGTGCCAGAGCACGAATCGCCCGGCGTGAAGGGGAGAATGGCCGATGGAACGCAAGCAGTACTCGATGATGGACGTGGCGCCAACGGTGAGCGCGATCTTGGGGCTTCCGGCGCCCGCGCAGGCAAAGGGGAAGCCGATTGCCGAAATGGCTCAGGACCTGGCTGGGGTGCCCCGCGTGGCTGTTTTGGCGCCGGACGCGCTGGGCGAGTTCGCCTGGAGCCTGTGGAAGCAAGAGATGCCGTTCCTCCGCTCGCTCCACGCGCGGCGAAGCATTCTCCTGCGATCCGTGATGCCCTCCATCACCCCGGTAAACTTTGCCGCGATGGTGACTGGCACCGATCTGGAGGGGCATGGCGTGCGCAGCCGCGAGTTGCCCTTCGCTTGCGAGACGCTCTTTGACGTGGTGCGGTGCGCGGGCAGCAAGAGCGCCGGCATCGGCCTGGACAACTATACCGGCTCGCTGCTCCTGGCCCGGCACGCCGATATCGCTGGTAACGCGGGCAAGGGCACGGATGACGATGTGGCCGACCTCATCCTGCGCATCGCCGGCGAGCAGCAACCGGCCTTCCTGATCGCCCAACTGGGGCGCGTGGACGACACCTTCCACAAGTATGGGCCGTCGTCGCCCGCCGTAGCCCCGATGCTGCGCGACACCGACGCCCGCCTGTGCCGCCTCGTGGAAGGCCTCACGGCGCTCCAGTATGGGGTGATCCTCCTGGCCGACCATGGCCAGCACGATGTTCTCGGCCCCGATGGCAAGGTGACCGGCGGGTCCCACGGCACCGACAGCGATGAGGATTGCCTGGTGCCCTGCACGTGGAGCGTCGGCGCCCGGGTGGTCTAGTCGCCGGGCAAAGCTCGCGCCGGGTTGGCCTCCAGGGAACCCACAAAAGGGCGCCCTGGTTCATGCGGGGGCTACCCCTCTTCAACCCGAAGCCCTCGCTCGCTGCCGCCGGGCCGATGAGCAGCCGGGATGCCACCGGAAGCAGCAGCGACGACTCGCGCATCGCGAGTGGCCGGAGCAAGGCTCCGCGCCTCTCGGGTAAGGCGCGGTATGAAGGGGGGAGCGAGATGCACCGGATGAAGCGTGTGGCCGCGGCTCTCTTCGGGCTGGCGGTTCTCCTTGGCGGCGGGCTGCCGGCCCTGGCGGCCCCGTCGGTGGAGACGGCGATGGTGATCGAGAGCAAGCACCTGCGCTATGCGGTCGGCAGCGACGCGAGCAACCTGAGCTTCATCGACCGGGCGACCGGCGTGGACTACCGCGCGAGCGGCGCTGCAGCCTGCGCGCGCGTGCGCAAGACGGGCCGGGAGTATCCCGCGCGTGCCGCATCCTGGAACGCCGGCCGGCTCACCCTCGATTTCGGTGACGCCGGCGTGACCGCCGTGCTGAAGGTGAACGCCGCGAAGCAGGCGATCACCATCGAGGTCGTCTCCGTAGAGGGCGACGGGATCGAGTGGCTTCTCTTTGCCGATATCCCCCTGTCGCTGAAGGGGGAGCTGGAAGAGCCGTTTGCGGCATGCGCGCTGGCGTTGAACTTGAAGACGCGCGTGCCCGACCTGCCCCGGCGTTCCAGCCGGCTGCGCGCCTTCTGCTATCCACGCACCGGGCTCGCCGGGGCCGCCGTCGCCCTGGTCGCGGCGCCCCCGGCGCAGCTTCGGGCGGCGCTCCAGGATGTGGTGCGCGCCGCGCCCGAGCTTCCCAAATCGCCCATCGGCGGGCTCTGGGCCCTCGACAGCCCGGATAACAGGGGCTCCTACCTCTTCAACTTCGGCGACCTCTCCGAGGAGACGGTGGATGACTGGATCCGCTTGGCGAAAACCCTTGGGAGCACTCAGATCGACTTCCACGGCGGCCGTTCCTTCCGGTTCGGCGACTGCGAGCCCAATCCAAAGACCTACCCACGCGGCATCGCCAGCCTGAAGGCGGTGATCGACCGGCTGCACGCCGCGGGGATCAAGGCCGGGCTGCACACCTATGCCATGTTCATCGACAAGCGTTGCCCGTGGGTCACTCCCGTCCCCCACCCGGATCTGGGCAAGGATGCCACCTTCACCCTCGCCACGGAACTCTCCGCCGATGCCACGACCGTTCCCGTGGTCGAGAGCACTGAGAAGATGTCGGCGACGACCGGCTTCTTCGTGCGCAACAGCGTGACTCTGCAGATTGATGACGAGCTGATCACCTACACCGGCGTCTCCAAGGAGGCGCCCTTCCAGTTCATCGGGTGCAAGCGAGGTGCCTTTGGCACGCGTGTGTCGGCGCATGCGAAGGGTGCGAAGGTACACCACCTGCGCGAGTGCTTCGGGCTCTTCGTTCCGGATGGCGACTCGCCGCTCTTTGAGGAAGTGGCCGCGCGTACCGCCCAGACCTACAACGATGCCGGGTTCGACATGATCTATCTCGATGCCCTCGATGGGGGCGACGCCGTCGCCGGGCGCGAGTGGGCATGGCACTACGAGGCGAAGTTCACCTGGGAGATCTGGAAGCGGTTGAAGCGCCCGGCCATTATGGAGATGAGCACCTTCCATCACCACCTCTGGTACGTGCGCTCTCGTGGCGGCGCGTGGGATCACCCAACGCGCAGTCACAAGAAGTTCATCGATATCCATGTGGCCGCGAACGAGGCCTACCAGCGCATGTTCCTCCCGGGTCACCTCGGGTGGTGGGCGTTCAAGACGTGGTCGGGCGCCAGCGGCGACCCCACCTATCCGGATGACATTGAGTACCTCTGCGCCAAGGCGCTGGGCCATGATACCGGCTTCTCGATCATGGGTGTGGATCCGACGAGCATCCGCAAAGCGGGGGTGCTGCCCCGGCTCTCGGCCATAGTTCGCCGCTACGAGGCGTTGCGCCATGCCGGCTACTTCAACGAGGCGGTGAAGGAGAAGCTGCGCGTGCCGGGCGATGAGTATCGCCTGGTCCAGGCCCCGGACGGCGAGTGGTGCTTCGTACCGGCGCAGTACGAACGGCACAAGGTGCAGGGCCTGGATGGATGGAGCAACGTCTGGAAGGTGAGCAACCGCTTTGCGGAGCAGCCGCTGAAGCTGCGGATCCAGGGGCTGCTCTCCGCCGGGCCATATGACGCTCCCGGCAATCCAACGCTCGCGAGTTTTGGCGCGCCGGACGAGTTCGAGCGCCCCCGAACGCAGAACGGGATCACCCTGATGCTCCAACCCTCCAGGGCGCATGTGAAGGCCGGCGGAATCAGCGGGTGCCTGACGGCGTCTAGCGCGTTGCCCACCGCCACCCGCACCTGGGGGTGCGCGACGCGCACCTTCGGGCCGCCGCTCGATCTCTCCGCGCATCAAGGCCTCGGCGTGTGGGTTCACGGAGATGGAAAAGGCGAGGTGCTCAACCTGCAGCTCACCAGCCCGTTGCACCTCTCGCACGCCATCGCCGACCACTATATCGATGTGAACTTCACCGGCTGGCGCTACTTCGAGTTGATCGAGCCTGAAGGAGCGCGGCACGCGGATTACGCCTGGCCCTACGGCGGGATCTACTCCATCTATCGCGAATCGGTGCGCCCATCCAGCATCGAGACGCTCTCGCTCTACGTCAACAACGTTCCGGCCAATGGGAGCGTGACGACCTACCTGTCGCCGGTCCGGGCTGTGCCGGTCGTGAAGGCGAAGCTGCGCAACCCCGCGGTGAGCGTGAACGGTAAGACGCTCACCTTCCCGGTGGAGATCGAGAGCGGGCAGGCATTGGAGTACCTCTCGCCTACGGAGTGCAGGCTGTACGCACCGTCCGGCGAGTTGATCCGCGAGGTGACGCCCGTGGGAGAAGCGCCGATCCTCAAAGCAGGCGAGAACGAAGTGCGCTTCATGTGCGAGCCAACCGAGGGCGTGAACCCCAGGGCGTATGTGTGGACCATCACCGAGGGCGAGCTGCTGCGCGGGGCGAACCCACCGGAAAAGGTGGCGTGGCGCTACCTGAACCGGGAGGAAGAGGCGCCGGTGACGTTGCGCGCCTCCGGCGCGGCGCCTCCGGCTTGGGAGGTGATCAGCCGTGCCCATCCGGGGCCGGCGCATCTGGAGACGGAGGTCACCGTGGATGCCCTCGCTCCGCCCGAGTCCCTCTATCGCGCGGAGGATGCCCTCTCCCTGGAGAGCTTCGAGACGCTGGATGCGTTCGCGGAAACGCCTGACAACCGCTACCTGCAGTACGTGGTGAGCGGCTCTCTGAAGGGGGTCTCCGCTCCGCCGGGCGTGACGCACCAGCTGGAGCTCTCGAAGGATGTGGTGAAGGAGGGAAAGCATAGCGCGCGCTACATGGCCCTGAGTCCCATGCAGGGCGGGTGGTCGGCGCGCGGGAGGCGCTTCGCGAAACCCATCGACCTTTCGCGGTGTACCGATATCGGGTTCCTGATCCACGGCGATGGCGCGGGCGAGGTCTTTTACGTCCAATTGCGCGACACGTCTGGCGCCCACTTCGATATGAAGACGGTGATCGATTTCACCGGATGGAAGTGTGTGCAGTTTCCCCTGGCCGGCGCCGGGCTGGATCTCTCGAAGATAGAGTACCTGATCCTGTACTACAATAACCTCCCGGCCGGCAAGCGGGTCACCTGCTACATCGATGATATCCGGGGGCTGCGCGACCCATCCGGGCTGCGCCGTCCCTGGCTCTCGGTGGGGGGGAAGCGGGTTCTCTTCCCGGTGACGCTCTCGCCCGGCGAGCGCCTGGAGGCCGCGGGCCGAACCTGTCGCGTCTACGCTGCCGATGGCTCGCTCCGGGAAGAGGTGAAGCTGAAGGGGGCGCTGCCCAGGCTGAAACCGGGCCCAAACCGGATCGCCTTTGATGCCGATGCGGGCAAGGCCCATGCCTACCAGGTGCGCGTTCGGCTGACGAAGCTCTATCCGTAAGCGGCGCGTGGGGCAGGGCGCCGACGGCAGAGGTGAGGGAGGCGCAGTGAGCCGGGTGCAGAGCCGCGAAACTTTTGGCGAGGGGTAGGAGTCCAAAAGGACAGTGTGGAGAGCAAGCGGGTTCCAGTGACCGCCGCTGGCAACAGGCACCACCAGAGGAGTGCTATGATGAGATCACTACTTGTCTGCAGAGGGGCGGCGCGGCAAGCGCCAAGGGGACGTACCGGTTTCACGCTGATCGAGCTTTTGACAGTGATCGCGATAATCGCGATCCTCGCCGCGATTCTACTGCCGGTGTTTGGCAAGGCAAGGGCCATGGCGCGGAGCTCCAACTGCTTGAGTAACATGCGCCAGCTTGCCCAGGGCGTGACCATGTATGCGCGCGACTATGGCGACCGCTTGCCTAGCGCGTTCGATGGCCCCCTGGGGTACAAGAAGGCCTCGGGAAGTGGCGGTTGGATGTACTACGAGCCGGACGCCTCGGTGGATATTCTCGGGCGAAAGTTCGTACCGAAGTGGGGCGCGATTTGGGACTATGTCGGGCAGAAAGAGGCGATCTATGTCTGCCCAGATGACGAGCTTGGCCTGCAGTCCGGGTTGAGCTATGCCATCAACTGGCGGCTGTGCAACCAGCAGGTAGGTGAGGGCACCATTGGGAGTCAGGGTATCCTGTATCGCGGCGTCAAACTGGCGCGCGTGAAGGATCCCGCCACGGTCTTCCTCTTCGTCGAGGAGGGCAACGTTTCCGATTCCGGCGGCCAGGACGTGATTTTCGATAGCACGGACGACGGCTACTTCAACGGCACGGATGCGAGTTGGCAGAACAACCCGCCGACGGTCCGCCATACGCGAGGCTTCAACATCGTCTTCCTGGATGGCCACGCAGAGCGCTTGCAGCATGGCTCGGCGGAAGCAGATAAGATCCTCTATCACACGCCGCTCACCGGATCTCACTAGCGGACCCGAGTGAAGAGGGGCGCACCGGCTCGCATCGGATCCAGGCAGCCGGCACCCCTCGAAACGGCGCATAGAATCGTTGTTTCGCCGGACGGCAGCACTCCGCCGTCCGACGGGGCAGCCGTTTCCCAGGCACGCCACGCCGGCCCGGGAGACAGGGAGGATGCGGCACCGCGCGCAATTCACGCGCGCGGTGCCGCTTGCTGTCTGGGGAGTGGCGCCCCCCGGTTTGGTGGATGCCAGGAGTATCAGCTCGCAAGCAAGACTCCAGGGCTCGCAGGCGCGGTATCATCCGGGCCGTGCGCCCTTCTCGCCGTGGCCCTTCGCGTTTAGGGGCTGCCGTGCGGGGGTAGAATCAGCGCGGTTGCCCGTTCCATCTTGCTGCCCCGGGAGCCTCCGCCGGTGTCGGACGCTCCGTGCCCGGCGAACGTCTCTGCTGCGCTTTGCCGTGGCCCGGACGGGCGGATTCAGCCCCGGGGTTCAGATTCTCGGAGGAGCGCGGAGTGGCATGGGTGAGCGTGTGCGGTTGCGGATGGTGGGGAGGCGGCCCCGCGACCGTCACACACGATCCGAGGTTGTGGATAGCCTTGCGGGAGCGAAGCCGGCCACGATGATGGATGTCTCACTCGCTGGCGGGGCGACCACAGCCAAGCGGGAGATGCCACTCAAGGAGGGGGGGGTCCATGGCCGAAACGATGCCGGTTGCGTTACCCGATCCACTGCTGACCGTCTCGACGTTGCCACGACACAGCAATGGGCGTCTCATCACCGTCTCCCTGGCAGGAGAGCTGGACCGCAGCAATGAGAGGGAAGCCCGATCGGCCATTGAACGTGCCCTCGGCCAGGGGAGCGTCACACTGATCATTGATCTGGGCCGGCTTGCCTTCATGGACAGCAGCGGCGTGAGCCTGCTCTTACATGCCTACCACACCTTGATGAAGCGACATGGGAAGCTGGTCCTCGTCGCGCCACCGGGGCCCGTGCGCCGTGTTCTGGAGATGGTGCGCCTCTCGCCGATGGTGCCGATCTACACCACGCTCGCGCAGGCAGTTGCCGAGACCAGCGCGGAGAGCCCGGGCGCTTGACCCTATGCGCGTGCTTTCGCCAGGCGCGCGCCTACCAGCTCGCGTGCCACCGCACGGAGGCGGGCCCCATCGGGCGCGCCGGGCCCGAGGAGTGCCAGTACCGCCTCATCGAGGCCACGCCAGACCGCTGCCGGCTCGCCGTCGAGCAGCGAGGGGAAGGGCACGCGGCGTGCTGCACGGAAGGCGCTGTTCAGCGCCGCGAGTTCCCGCGGGGATGCCCGGCGGAGGTCGGGAACGAGCATGCGTGCCAGGTAGGCAGGATTTGTCTTGAGCGCACCCTGGCCCAGGTTGGCGATCCCAACGAGTTCACGCATCATCACTCCCAGGCTGCTGGCCAGGCACGCGGCCAGTAGGGCGGGATCCACCCCCTCACGTGGGTAGATCCCCACGAGGTTGGCGTCACATAGAATACCCATCGGATTGATGGCGGCGCAGGCGCGCTCGAACGCGATCAAGGGGTGGACCACGGGCGGCGGAGTGATCAGGGGAACCGAGTACCACCGCGGGCGGCCGCGCACGCTGGGCCGGCGGTCGATACCCCACCGGATCTCCCCCTCTCGCACGTAATCGGCGACCCGCGTTCCTGCCAGGGCTTCCGGGTCTTCTGGGCAGACCAGCAGGAAGGAAGCCGCGTCGTCCGGAAGGAGCTCCGGTGCCCGCAGCGCGCGCGGAGAGCGCAACGCCCGCCGGAGGAAGCGTCTCTCCAGAAACCGCTCTTCCCCCAGGCCGTTTCGAAACAGCCCGAGATCACCGGGCGCGCCCCCCGGAACGCTCTCCAGGTAGAAGAAGCCGTTGGCGCCCGTCTTGATCCCAAAGCGTACGCAGGCCAGGGCATCCAGGTGGCAGAGGCGCGTGCCGCATGCCTCCAGCATCTCGAAGAAGAGGTTCGGGGCGCGCAAGTAGCGCCCTCCCCAATTCACTCCCATCCTGTCTGCCCGGGCCTCCGCCGCCAGCACGTCTTGCAGCACCGGAACCACCCGGAAGGCGGGAGCCGAGAGAAACCGGCGGGTGCCAGCCAGGAGGGCCACCTCATCCAAGGAGCGGGGCTCTCCCAGGGCATGGTGCATGCGGATGAAGCGGACCGGACCGGGTTCATCCATCGCCGGAGTGCGCCGGCGCGCCAGAAGAATGGCCGGGTTGATGCGGGCATCGGTGAAGGTGCCTCTGCGAGCACTCTCCGTGATCGAGAGGATGCGGCTGTGGCGCAGGAGCAGGTGGCGCAGCGCCGCGCCGAAGCCGGCATCGAGCCAGGAGTTGGAAGCGATGATGCAGAGCGCGCCTCCCTCTCGCAAGAGGCCGAGCCCCAGGTGAAAGAAGTAGGCATAGAGATCGCTCTTCCCGTCGAAGCGGAACTCCGTGGGCAGCAGGGCCTGGCAGGCCCGGGGCGCTTCCGACTTGCGCCTATCGTTGAGACGCTCCTGGCGCACGTAGGGTGGGTTGCTCAGGACGATATCGAAGCCGCCCTCGGGCGCCGTGAAGACCTCAGGGAAGCGGTCATACCAGGGGCTGCGCCTGGGCGCGGATCCCGGTGTCTCATTGGAGGACGCATCTTGCCCCAGACGGTCGCTTGCCTGGCCAGGTGGCGCCAGTCCGTCTCCCTCCTGGAGACGCGCGCGCAGAGCATCCAGGAGCCGGGCGTCTGGCGCGTGCTCGCCCCCGGCCGCGAGGGTGAAGAGGAGAAGGCGCTGCCGGGCAACATTCAGCGCGCCCGCGTCCAGGTCGATGCCAAAGAGAGTGGATGCAGCGATGTGGCGCCGGATGGACCGCGGAGAGAAGGGATCGGGCAGCCCCTCCTCTCGCAAGAGGTCGCGGCTCTCGGGCGGCACGAGACGGCCCAGCGCGGTGAGGAGGCGCGATAGCTCATGGGCCATGCCGAGGATGAGCGCGCCGCATCCGACCGCCGGATCGCAGATCCGCAGGCGCGCCAGCTTGCGGAAGAGGAGCGTGGCGCTCCGCGCGGAAGGCTCGCGTGCTCCTTCGCCATAGAGAACGCCGAGCAGGCAGAGGTCATCGTCGGGGACGCCCAGAGCAGGTGCCATACGGGCGCGCAACGCCTCGCGGCACATCAGACGGACCTCACCGACAGGGGTGTAGAAGACCCCGGCCTCCTGCCGGCCGGCGCGCGTGAGGGCGTGTGCCGCCGCCAGGATGTCCGGCGCGAGTATCCCATCAGCGAGCGCGTGCTGGCCCGGCCACGGCTCTGCGACTTGGAGGCGATAGCCGCTCAGGAGGGAATCGAGGAGCGACGCCGCGGCCCCCGCCGCGGGCGATTCCGGGGCATCGCCGCCGCCCAGTACCAGCCGGGCCAGCTCCGGTTGAATCCCGCGGGGCGCCTCCCCGGCGAAGCGGAGGAAGAGCCCGCCAAGCAGCCTGTCGGCCGCCTCTTCCCGGCGGCGGTCCGGATCCGCCTCTTCGTCATGCAAAGCCAGGGCAAGTTGGGAGGTGGCCTCCAGGAAGCCTGCCAGAAACGCATCGTAGGGGTGGGGCGCCTCGCTCATCGCGATTGTCCCGCGCCAGATCCGGCATGAGAAGCCGCTGGGGCGGCGGGCTGGGGAGCTCCGGGTGCAGGCGCCTTCTCCGGCGAAGGCGTCTCCGTCTTGCCCGCCGATTGCGGCTGCGCCGGCGGGCTCTTCCGCCAGCGGAAGGCGATATGGACCGGGCCGCGACCCTTGACCACATGCCCGCCATCGGCGTTGATCGCCTTGCTGCAGCCGAGGACCTCCTCAAAGAAGCGCCCTAGGCGCCACAGGTCGGAGACCCCCTGAACGACAAAGATATAGCCTTTGGTGATGCCGATTGCCATGCGGTCGGTCTGCCGGTTGGCGAACGCGACCGAGAAACCATCCAGCTTGAACGGCACCAGTCGCGAGCCCAGGGCAAGGGCGCTCACCTCGTTGCCCCGGATGATCTCGTCCAGAATATCCACGACCTTGGTGGTATCCGACGTGAGAATGCCCCGCTGGGTGCGCCTGGCCATGAGCACGCGGCCGTCGCGCTGGAGGTAGTCCGCCAGAGCCATCGTCTGCGGATGGTGGTACGAACCGGTGCAGACGACAATCGCCCCGGTACGCTGCTTCACCTGGGCGCGCGTGACGCCCGGCGCCGGGTGATAGGTGACGAGCATCTCCACATGCTCGCACCGCGGCAGCTGCGTGGTGCGAAAGATGCGCCCGCGATATTTCGTCAGCCACGTCTTGGATTGGTGACGCGGGTGCCATTTCCGCTCGGGCGGCGGATCCGGGAGCGGGATCACCACGTCGACCGGCTTCGGCTTTGGCTTGGGCGGCGGGGGAGGGGGTTCGATCCCCATCGGGGAAGGGCAGAGGGTGAGCGCCAGCGCCACGGCCAGCACCGCGAGCAGCTTTCGCGACGAGCATTTCTTGCGCTTCTTCCCCATCAACATCGGCTCCGATTTCCCGTCTCTATCCGACCTATAGGATGCTGGCTCTTGCCCGCGGGCTCCCAGCCGTCGGAGCCATCGGCGTTGTGCCCAAGAAGGCGAGGATGGCGGCAAGCGCCGGCTCGAAGGAGGCCCGGGCACCCGCATTCGCGGAGCGACGACCGGCACGATGCGCGGGAGGAGGCGTCTACGACCGGGGTTCTTCCGATGGCTGCGATGGGCATCACGTAGTTCACCCTCTCTTGTTCGCGGCCCGGGGGCCCACTCCTCCCGCGGGGCGAAGCGCGCGCCGAGTGGACACGTCTGTGGGGCCACAGAGCAGCGGTCGGCGCCGGGCTGGACCCGCTCCGGCACTCTGCGCCCCGAGCTCCTGGCGCCATCTCATGGAGGGGAATGCCGCGCGTGGGCGCCGAACGAACGAGTGAGGATGGCCAGGTGCCGGTCAGGAAGGGAGTATGCGAGTGGGGGCGCAACAGGAAAGCACGGACGAGGCGCGCATCTTTCCCCCGATGGACGCGCGCGTGCGGCTGTTGCTGGGGGGAGCCGCGTTGGGGGCGGTGGCCGTGTCGGGGAGCGCCAGTGTCGTGCTGGTGATTGCCGCGTTCGCCACGATGGCCTCCCTGGCGGCGGGGCTTTCTGTGGGGCGCTTTGCTCGCCGCATGGCGTTGCCCGGAGCCCTCGCGGTGGCTGCCGCGGCAGCGCGGTTGAGCTGGCCGGGAGGCAGGGTGCTGGAGTCGCTGTCTGTCGGTCCCTGGGCCATCACGGTGACTGAGGGCGGATTGCACGAGGGAACTCTCGCGGGCGTGCGGGTGTTGGCGATGGTGGCCGTGGTGCTGGCATCGACCGCGGGCGTTTCGGCCGCATCCCTATTGAGCGCGGCGCGATGGCTGCGTGTGCCGGCGACGCTGGTGGAGCTGGCCTCGCTGATGTACCGCTACCTCTTCCTGCTGAGGGAAGAGGCGCAAGCGGTCGTGCGCGCGCAGGCGATGCGTCTGGGTTACGCAGGGGGGATGCAGAGCGTGCGCTGCGCCGCTGCTGCCGGCGCGCTCTCCTTTCTGCGTGCCTACGAACGTGGGGTGAGGATCCATCAGGCCATGCTGTTGCGTGGCTACCAGGGCGAGCTTCCGGGAGAGAGGCTGCCGCGCCTGGAGCGGCATCAACTCGCCTATCTGGCGATTGGGCTGGCGTTGCTGGCAGGTTTTGTGCGCATGGGCAGTGGCGCATACTGAATGAACCTTCGCCAGAGCGCGGCGTCACTGAACTAGATGTGTGCCCTCGGGTGCGAGGGAAGGAGGTGGGTGGCATGCAGGTGATGAGATGCCCGGAGTGTGGCGAGAGAAACCCCGTGGCTCGCGAGTATTGCGGAGCATGCGGCGAGTATCTGTGGCCACGGGCCGAATGCCAGCATACCGGTCACGCGCGGCTTGCCGTCTCGCCCGCGCAGTCTCCTCCCGCTGGATTGCGCGCGACTGCTGCCCGGTTGCTGCGCATGTTATTCGGGCCTCATTCTCCCGCTGCTTGATACCAGGGCGGCTGTCTGGCCGGCTCCTTGCCACGCCGTCCTCGCGCCCGGACGCACGCGCCGGCAGAAGGTGTGAGGCACCCCGCAAGGAGCCGGCACACGAGTGGTGATCCGGGGGGCGCAGGGAAGCCGGACCTCACCTGGATCCGGTCCGCCCTACCCAAGAAGAGGAGCCTTCGGGCCAGCTCCGGCCGCTCCCGCGGCCGGGCTGCCCTGATTGCGTTCCCAACGCCTTGACAAAAGACGCAGGCGTTCATATAATACATCGGAGCAAGCGTGGCGGATTGCGCCACGCTCCTACCGCGCATCGCCGCCGGCAGATTCGCACCGCGGGCAGGGAAGAGCCCCTCGTCCTTTCATCTTGAGAGGTTCCTGCGTTTGCGGCTGCTTGTGGTGCGCGAGGATGGATGTCTAGAGCGATCTGCGGTATGCCGTGACGGGATCCCCGCGCGGCGTCTTTGAGGAGGCTATCACTGATGGCAGGAGTTACCCTGCGCAATGTTACCAAGCGGTTCAAGAACGTCGTAGCCGTCAACAATGTGAACCTCGAGATCCGGGACAGGGAGTTCCTGGTGCTCGTTGGTCCCTCTGGATGCGGCAAGACGACGGCCCTGCGCATGGTTGCGGGTCTCGAGGAGATCACGGAGGGAGAGATCCTGATTGGCGACAGGGTAGTGAACGACGTCTCTCCCAAGGACCGCGACATCGCCATGGTGTTCCAGAACTACGCTCTCTACCCGCATATGAGCGTTTTCGATAATATGGCGTTCGGACTGCGGCTGCGCATGCTGCCGGGCACGATTGGGCGGCTCACCCGGCGGGCCGAGACGCGCGCCACCTCGGATCAGATCCGCAAGCGTGTGGAGACGGTCGCGGAGATGCTTGGGCTGAGTCAACTGCTGGACCGCAAGCCGAAGCAGCTTTCGGGTGGCCAGCGCCAGCGTGTTGCCCTGGGCCGCGCCATTGTCCGCGAACCTAAAGTCTTCCTGATGGATGAGCCCCTCTCCAACCTCGATGCCAAGCTGCGCGTGCAGACGCGTGCAGAGCTGATCAAGCTCCACCGCCAGCTCGGCATCACCAGCATCTACGTCACGCACGATCAGGTCGAGGCGATGACGATGGGCGAGCGCATCGCCGTGATGAAGGATGGCGTGGTCCAGCAGGTGGACACGCCGTTGAAGCTATTCAACGAACCCGCGAACCTCTTTGTTGCTGGGTTCATCGGCAGCCCGGCAATGAACTTCATTCCGTCGGTACTCGAAGGCGAGGCCGGCGGGGTGTACGTCAACGCGGGCAGCTTCCGGGTGCGGTTTCCCGATAGCATGGTGAAGTCGAGCCCGAAGATCGAGGCCTACATCGGCAAAGAGGTGATCTTCGGCGTGCGCCCGCAGCACATCTATGACAAGTATAAGAGCCTGGTGCCAGCTACGGCCGACAATATGATCCGCTGCAACGTGGATGTCTCCGAGCCGATGGGCTCTGTCGTCACGCTCTACCTCACCAGTGGGCAGCACTTCCTGGTGGCCGAGGTGGACGCAGAGACCCGGGCCGTGGATGGCGCGCCGGTTGACCTGGTCCTCGACATGAAAAAGACGCACCTGTTTGACAAAGAGACAGAGCGCGGAATCTTCGATGAGGGGACTGCGCGCGACGCGAATTGATCCGGAAAGACAGGGTCATTTCATTCAGAGGAAAAGTGGGTATAAGCGCTTGGTGACCCCGCGAGTCCGTGCTGATCAGGGAGGAGACCATGGGTGGCAGTGGGGAGTGGCCTCCCGGATCCCTGGCGGAGGCCTT
>DUUU01000132.1 GCA_012841485.1 Armatimonadota bacterium | reverse complement strand
TGGCCTACTCTATCCTCGTTACCAACAGCCCGCCCATTCGGCCAACCTGCTCTGGACCGAATGGATTGCTTAGGAAGGAAGAACCCGCCGGGGAATAGGGGGCGATTCTTCCGTCGCGTGCAAGAAGGAGTGGACCGCTTCCGGTAGGCTATCGTAGATGTCGAATGCGCGGTGCAGTCGGGTGATCTCAAAGACGACACGGACCGGATCTTGAAGCCCGGCGAGGCGCAGGTCACCCGCGCTGGAGCGTGCCATCTTTAGCCCCGATACCAGGGCGGCCAAACCGACCGAGTCGACGAAATCGACGCGGCTGAGGTCGGCGACCACCCAGCTGATCCCTTCCTCCACGAGAGTGGCCAGTCGCTGGCGGAAGGTGCCTGCGGAGCGCGCATCCAGGCGGCCCAGCGGCTCAATCACGGCTACTCCTGTCTCGTCACGCAACTCCACGATCATCCAGTCACCCCTTCCCGAGACGGCACACGGCATCGGTGCCGCGCGTTGCCGCCGGCCGCCAGCCATCGTCATCTCGTCCGCCGTGTAGCCGTCCAGAGTAGTATTCTCAGATCATTCCATAGGCTTTTCGACGCGGCGTAGTAGGCATCTACCGCGAGTGTCTCCTCCAGGGGCAGGTCATCGCCTCCCTGGATTTGCCACAGGCCGGTGAAGCCTGCCGGGGCCTGGCCCACGTGCCGGAGCCAATCCTCAGACACGCTGGCCGCCTCCTCCTCCGTCATCGGTTTGATGCCGACCAGACTGATGTCTCCGCGCATCACGTTATAGAGGGCTGGAAGCCGAGAGACTCCCATCCGCTCCGCGAGCTTTCCCACTGCCCCATGAGGGCTAAACCGGAGAAGCTGGACTGGGCGCATGCGTGGGGCGCCGGACGGCAATCTTCGGCCGGGAACCGGCGCGAGGCGCCATGTTCGTTCAATGGTGGGTTGGCGGGTCAACCGCGCGATGACACCCAGCCCGAAAAAGATCGGCAGGCCACCGATGAGCGCGAGACTGCTGATCCCCAGGTCGGCCGCTCGTGACCAGATCTGCCCCGCCGGCCGCCCACGGATATGCGACAGCAGCACATCGTCCTCGATATAGGCGCTGGTGCCGCAATCAAACCGCACGACCCACCGCCCGTAGGCGAGGCTTCTCTCCAGCTCCAGGAGACGACCGATATAGGTGTGGGCGCCCACCACGCTATACGCCACCCGCGCCTCCTCGTCCACGACGCTATGCGGGCCGAGCACGGTGTTGGGGCCGACCACGGCGCCGCGGGCGATGCGGCAGTAGTCTCCGATCATCACCGGCGGTTGGATCTTCGCACCGGGATGGATGCGGACGTGATGGCCCTGGCGGATCCCCGGAGCCACCTCGCGCGCTGGCAGGTGCAATCGCGAGTAGGAGCCCGTCAGAATCTCCTGGTGAACCTGGTAATACTCGCCGAACGCCCCGATGTCGCTCCATGGGCCCTCGTAGCAGTAGGCGTAGAAGGGGAGCCCGCGCTCCAGCAGCTTTGGGAAAAGGTCACGCGCGAAATCAAAGAACTCGGCCTGCGGGATGAGATCGAGCACGGCGGGCTCCAGGACGTAAAACCCGGTGCTCACCAGATTCCCGCACGCCTCCTCCGGCCGGGGCTTCTCCTGAAACTGCAAGATGCGTCCATCGTCATCCACTCGGGCCACTCCGAAGCGGCCCACCATCTCCTGGGGCATCGGCTTGACGACAACGGTCACCGCGGCGCCGCAGGCCTTGTGATAGGCCACCACGGCGGCCACGTCGATGTCCCAAAGGCTGTCGCCTACAAGCACCACGAAAGTGTCGTCAAAAAAGCGCTGCACGCGCTTCACGGCGCCGGCGGTGCCGAGGAGGGTGCTCTCGAGCGAGTAACTCAGATTCGCCCCCCACCGTCTGCCGTTGCCGAAGTGCTGCTCCACCAGGTGGGGCAGGTGGTGCAGGTTCGCCTTGATCTCGGTGATGCCGGCGCGCACCAGCATCTCGATTGTGTGCTCCATCACCGGCTTGTTTGCCACGGGGAGCATCGGCTTTGGCGTGTCGCCCGTGATCGGGCTCAGACGCGATCCGACCCCCGCCGCGAGGATCATCGCCTTCATCCTACCCCCTCCACGTCATCGGCGGCGCCCAGATGCTGATCCAGGCCCCCTAGCCCCAACAACCGGCGAATTGCAGGAGATCCCGGGTATACCCGAATGTCGTAACCGCGCGCCCGCGCCTCGTGCGCCAGGGATGCCAGGCACCCCAGGCCGGCGCTATCGATATAGGTGCAGGCCCTCAGATCAACGTAAACGTGGCCCGAGCTGCCGGGCGGCGATGTCGCTTCCGGCTCTTCCCGCATGCGTTCCGCCAGCCCTCCCACGAGTGACCTGAGCGCGAGTGTTTCGAACGCCCCTCGCTGATCTGCGCCAAACCGTCCGGCAACGCCGATGGAGTGGGGTCCAATCGCTCGGATCCCATCGCTGCCCTCCTCGGGCGGGCGCGGAGACCGCGTTTGCCGCGTCAGTCGCCAGTAGCGTATCAGCCCGGGCGCGAGGTGACGAAAGTCGCCGGCGTAGCGCCGCCACAGCCGCCCGGGCTCGTTGCCCAGACGCCACAACCACTCGGCGCCGGCTTGTTGTATCCAGACGGGGGCCCGACGCGCGCTCCCGGCGATGAAGTCGAGGCTGGCGCCGATGCCGATGGCCACGGGTACCTCCAGCGAGTGCCGGTGCCGGTGGATCCACTTCTCCTGCTTGGGGTTCCCGAAGGCGACCAGCAGCGCATCGGGGCGCGCCGCGTTGACGCGCCGGAGGATCGTGGCGTGATCCATGGACTCCAGGTCGGCCATCGGTGGGCTGTAGACGCCGCTGATGCGCAGGCCAGGAAAGCGCTCGCAGAGGCGTTCGGCCGCGGTCTGCGCCACCTCGGGCCGGGCGCCCAGCAGGAAGAGCGAGCGCCCGCTGGCGGCAAAGCGCTCCGCGAGTGCGGGCACCAGGTCGGCCCCCGTCACGCGCTCGGGAATCGATCCGCCCAGCACTCGGGAAGCCCATACGAGCGGCATTCCATCCGCCGTCGCCAGATCGACGTGGCGCAGGATGTGGAGCAGCTCCGGATCCGCCAGGGCGCGGGCGAGGAAGTCGCTGTTCACCGTCGCGACCTGGTGCAGCCGGCCACCGCGCGCGACGAACTCCTCGATGCGATCCAGCGCTTCTGCCTGGGTCACTTCATCGACGGGCACTCCCAGGACCACGGTTAGGCGGCGCATCGCCTCAGTAAGCTCCTCTCCCAAAGAGCACGGCTGGGATCGTGCGCAGCAGGAGACGGATATCGAGCCACAGAGACTCCTCCTCGATGTACTGCACGTCCATCATCACCCAGCGCTCGAAATCCACATTGCTGCGCCCGCTCACCTGCCAGATGCACGTGATGCCCGGCTTCACATCGAGGCGACGGCGATGCTCCGGGGTGTACTGGGCCACCTCGGAAGGGAGTGGCGGTCGTGGCCCGACAAGGCTCATATGGCCTGCGATGACGTTGAACAACTGGGGCAGCTCGTCGATGCTCAGCTTCCGGATGATCCGCCCGACGCGGGTGATGCGAGGATCATTCCGAATCTTGAAAACCGGGCCGCTCGCCTCGTTGCATGCCTCTAGCTCGGCGCGCCGTGCCTCCGCGTCCACATACATCGAACGGAACTTCAGGAGCGGGAAAGCCTCGCCCCAACGCCCCACCCGCGTCTGAACGAACAAGACCGGCCCGGGGGAGTCCAGCTTGATCGCCAGCGCCGTGAGAAGCATGACAGGGAGCGAGACGATCACGGCTGACAAGCCCAGGACCAGATCGAGGACGCGCTTTAGGACGCTCCGACTGGCATGCGAGAGGCCCCATGCGAAGAAGATGGTTCGCAGTACGAGCCGCCGGCGCAGGCCCCAGAGGCGCACATTGCGCGCCTCGTAGTAGCGCAAGATACGCTCATCGCCCTCCCCGGGCCCAGGCCGTTCTACCATCGCTGACCCCTTTCCACACCGGGCGGCAGCGCGCGCCCATCGATCGCAGTGAATGGGTGCATGCTGCGCCATCGCCCTCAAAGTCTGCAGGACCGGTGCCAGAGGGAGACCGCGAATCGCGGGCACCAGATCTCTGGATCAGGGACTCGATGCCCGAGCTTCCGGGCGGAGGATGGGGGAGGGGTTGGGGCGCGGGTGCCCGCCACCCCTCAGCGCAGGAGCAGGTCAGCGATGGTGAACGCCATCAGGCCGATGCTGACGAAGCCGTTCGTGGTGAAGAAGGCGGCGTTGACGCGCGACAGGTCGCCAGGGCGGACGAGGGTGTGCTCGTAGGCGAGGAGGAGCACCGCCGCGGCGGCGCCCACGCGGTAGAGCGTGCCCAGAGGAACAAGCGTGGGGAGGAGGAACAGGATGATGGCGACCCCGATGTGGAGCAGGATGGAGAGGAGCAGCGCGTTGCGCTCGCCAAGCCGGGCCGGCAGCGAGTGAAGCCCCGCTTTGCGATCAAACTCCGTATCCTGGCAGGCATAGATGATGTCGAAGCCGGCGGTCCAGAGGGTGACCGCCGCGCACAGGAGGAGCGGCACCAGCTCGATCCGCCCGCGGATGGCAATCCAGGCGCCCACCGGAGCCACGCCCAGGGCCAGCCCGAGCGCCAGGTGCGAGAACGACGTGAACCGCTTGGTGTAGGAATAGCCCCAGACGATTGCCAGCGCCACGGGCGAGAGGAGCAGCGCCAACCGGTTCAGCATGCCGGCGGCAAGAACCAGAAGAAGCGCGGATGCGAGGCAAAACGCCCAGACCTGGCCTCGGGTGAGCAGGCCCGCCGGGAGGGCGCGCGAGGCGGTGCGCGGGTTGCGCCGGTCGAACTCCTGGTCTACCAGGCGGTTGAAGCTCATGGCGCTACTGCGCGCGCCGACCATGGCGACGAGGATCCAGAGGAGCGTGCGCCCGGAAGGCACTCCACCCGCGGCGAGGAAGGCGCTCATCAGGGCGAAGGGGAGCGCGAAGACGGTATGCTCAAACTTGATCATCTCTAGGATGATCCGGAGCTGGCGCAGCATCGATTACTCCTCTCCCCAGCGCGCCTGCGGGTTGGGCAGGCCCAGGTGGTCCAGAATCCGCCCGACGACGAAATCGACCAGCTCCTCGACGCTCCTCGGGTGATGGTAGAAGCCGGGGCACGCCGGGAGGATGACGGCGCCCGCCTCGGTGAGCGCGGTGAGGTTGCGGAGGTGAATCAGGTTGAGCGGCGTCTCGCGGGGCACCAGGATCAGCCGCCTCCGCTCCTTCAGCACGACGTCAGCCGCGCGCCCGATCAGGTCCTCGGCCGTGCCGGCGGCGATGCGCGCCGCCGTGCCCATGGTGCAGGGGACCACGACCATCGCCTCGGGCGCGCTGGAACCACTGGCGCACGGGGCGAATAGGTCGTCCGGATGGTAGATGCGGACATTGCCCGGCTCGCGCCCGAGGAAGGGGCGCAGCGAGGGCTGTTCGAGGTCGAAAGGCGCGCCCATCTCGTGGGCGATCACGCGCGCGCCCGACCGGGAGACGACCACGGAGACGCGCTGGACCAGCGGGGCGGCGCGCTCGATAAGACGCAGGCCGTAAATGCTGCCGCTCGCCCCGGTGATCGCGACCAGGAGCTCCGAACCCGAAACTGACACGCTTCCTCCCATGATTCACCGCGCCGCCCAGGACGCGGGCGGACAAAGCCGCTACTTGTCCGCCCGCGTGGCGCTTCGGCGTCGGATGACCCTACAGCTTCGGGGCGTTGGCGCGATACACCTTGATCTCCTTGATCACCATCGGCTTCAGCGGCCGGTCGTTCGAGCTCCGCGGCGTCTGGCTGATCTTGATAGCCACATCCAATCCCTTGACCACTTGGCCGAAGATGGTATGCCGGTCGTCCAGGTGAGGGGTAGGAGCGACGGTGATGAAGAACTGGCTGCCGTTGGTGTTCGGCCCGGCGTTCGCCATCGAGAGCCGCCCCGGCTTGCTGTGGCGGAGGCTGCGCACGAACTCATCCTCAAACTGGTAGCCGGGGCCGCCGGTGCCGGCGCGGCTGGGATCCCGGCTGTAGGGGCAGCCACCCTGGATCATGAAGCCCGGGATCACTCGGTGAAATAGAAGGCCGTTGTAGTAGGGCCGCTTCACCTGCTTGCCGGTGACCGGGTCCTTGAAAGCCTTGGTGCCCTTGGCAAGACCGGTGAAGTTGGCAACCGTCTTCGGGGCTTCCTTTTCGAAGAGCTGGACGACGATGGTGCCCAGGTTAGTCTCAATATTCGCGTAGAGGTTTCCCGACGGCTTGGCCTTCGCCTTTGCCGCGAGGAGGGGGAGCGCCGTAAGCGCCACGACAAGGGCTGCCAGAAGCAGCGGCAGCGATCTGCGCATGAGTGACTCTCTCCTTTCGCATGCCGATTGGGTCGGGTTGGGCCGAGCGCCAAAGCGCCTGGCTGCCGGCATTATACCAGGAAGCCTCCTCGCCGGGCAAGTCAGTGGCTGTCCGGCAGGAAACGGGATGGGCGCGCGGAACCTCCCCGAGGAGGAGTGATATGATGATACGTGTGGGTGTGGCCGGCCTACGCCGGGGCCTCAGTCTGCTCAATACGTTCGCGATGTACCCTGGGGTGGAGGTGGTTGCCGTGTGCGATACCGACACCGCGGCGCTGGAGCGAATCGGCAAGGAGAAGGGGATCGCCCACCTCTACCAGGAGTATGAGGACCTGGTGAGGCACGACCTGGATTGCATCGTCATCGGCACGCCGATGCCGATGCACGCGGCGCAGGCAATCGCGGCCCTGGAAGCCGGGCGGCATGTCTTCAGCGAGGTTCCGGCGGTGGCCTCGCTCGCGGAGGCGGAGGCGCTGGTGCGCGCCGCCCGCAAGGCGCGCGGCAAGTACATGCTCGCCGAGAATTGCTGCTACTGGGCGTTCATCGAATCGTGGCGCAAGAGCGTCTCCGAAGGCGCCATTGGCAAGGTGGTCTACGCCGAGGCGGAGTACATCCACGACTGCCGCAGCCTGATGCGCGACGCCGCGGGAAACCCCACGTGGCGCACCCGCCTCCCACCGATCCAGTACTGCACGCACAGCCTGGGACCGCTTCTCTTGATCACCGGTGACCGTTGCCTCACCGCCACGGGGATGCACCCCGGGAGCAACGTCGCTCCCGATCTGGGCGTCATCGACATGGAAGTGGGCCTCTTCAAGGGGGAGTCGGGCGCGGTCTATAAGATTCTGTGCGGCTTCTCGGTGGTGCGCGAGCCTTCTTTCCACTATTACACCCTCTACGGCACGCATGGCTGCCTGGAGCGCGCTCGCGGCGAGGATAAGACGCTCGCCTACTTCGACTCGGTGCCACACCTGCGCGGCATGATCTCCTATCCGCTCTCGACCAACCACACGCGCGCCCCATCGGGCGCCACGGTGGGCGGCCACGGCACGTGCGAATACTTCATGGTGGCCGATCTCCTAGAGGCGATCCGCGAGGATCGAAACCCATCGATCGATATCGACTTCGCAATGGATATGACGCTGCCGGGCATCTGCGCGCATCTGTCGGCGCAGCAGGATGGTCAACCCGTGCCCGTGCCGAACTCGCGCGATTGGGTGTAGGCCGCCGGGACGTGTGCTCTGAAGCCGAAAACGGGGTAGAAGCGGTTTGGGGATGCTTCCGCCCTGAAATGGCCCGGATCGTCCCCCAAGGAGGTGGAGATGATCCGAGTGCGTTCGGCAGAGGAGAGAGGGCAGGACGTGCGCGACTGGCTGGAGAGCCACCACACGTTCTCGTTTGGGCGCTACCATGACCCGCAACAGATGGGCTTCCGGCAGCTTCGCGTGATCAACGAGGATCGTATCGCGGGCGGGGGCGGGTTTCCCACCCACGAGCACGCCGATATGGAGATCCTCACCTACGTCGTGGAGGGGGCGCTGGAGCACCGCGATTCGCTGGGCACGCATTCTGTCATCCACGCGGATGAGGTGCAGCGCATGACCGCGGGCACGGGCGTTCAGCACAGCGAGTTCAACGCCTCGCCGACGGTGCCGGTACACCTGCTCCAGATCTGGATCATACCGGAGCGCGCCGGACTCCCTCCGGGCTACGAGCAGCGGGCCTTCCCCAAAGAGGAGAAGCGTGGCCGCCTG
>DUUU01000131.1 GCA_012841485.1 Armatimonadota bacterium | reverse complement strand
GGAGGCCAACCGCCAGCACATGTCGGGCGTGGAGATCTGGGCGAACGCCGTCTCTACCCTCGTGAACCGGCGCTTCCTCTCCACGACGGAGATCCCCACCGGAGGCCTGCTTCTGGTGTGCCTGGCACTGGCGACCGGTGCTCTCTTCCTGGGTACGAGTCTGCTCGCCGGCGCGGGGCTGTGTGTCCTCGCGATGGCGGCCTACTACGCGGCAAGCCGCTGGTTCTTTGTGCGCCACGATTACCTGCTGCTCACCTTCGTGCCGCTCTGCCTGATGCCCACCAACTACTCGCTGATCACGGCCTACCGCTTCTTCACGGAGGAGCGGGAGAAGCGGCGGATCAAAAGCATATGGAGCCGCTACCTCGATCCCACGCTCGTCGAGCACCTGCTGGAGAACCCAGAAACCCAGGGCCTGGGTGGCACTCGGGCGATGGTGACAGTCCTCTTCGCCGATGTGCGCGGCTTTACCGCGATGGCGGAGCACATGGAGCCGGCGGATGTGGTGCGACTGCTCAACGACTACTTCACGGCGATGAGCGCCGTGATCCATGCCCATGGCGGCATCGTCGATAAGTACGTCGGCGACGCGATCATGGCCGTATGGGGGGTTCCCTTCGCCTGCCCGGATGGCCCGGAGCGCGCGGCGCGCGCGGCGGCGGAGATGCTTCGTGCCCTGGAGGACCTCAACGAGCGGTGGCAGAGCCGCAGCCCGGCCTTCCTGGAGGGGGGCAGTGCAGGCGAGGGGCCGGCCCGGACGGATCCCGGCCACGCCCGCGAGGGCGCGCTCCAGATCTCCATCGGCATCGGCATCAACACCGGCGAGGCGGTCTTCGGCAACATTGGCTCGCCCCACAAGATGGATATCACCGTTGTTGGAGACGCGGTGAATGTCGCGTCGCGCCTGGAGAGCCTGACAAAGGAGTATGGGCTGCCGATCCTCATCGGGGAGAACACGGAGTCGGCGGTGCGCAACCTGGTGGCAACACGCTACGTCGAGACCGTTTCCCCGCGGGGGAGGGAGGAGCCACTTCGCGTTTACGCCATCGATCCGGAGGCGGCCGGCCGCGGGCCGGAGCCGCCGGAAGCGTCGTGAGCATGGGCGCGCGCACTCGCCCCGGGGGCCGCAAGCGGCCGCGTGTTGAGAGAGTGTGCGAAGACGGCAAATGCCTACGAGGAGAATCCGGCGCGCGAGGAGAAGATCCGCTATGAGGGTCTGGGGCCGACGGCCGGCGCAGAGGCGCCGGTAGTGGCTCACCTGGGCCGAGCGGAGGAGGCGCTGCCGCCCTGGCGTTGGTGATACGGCCGTGCCGGTATGTGGCTGCATACACCCGGATCGGGGAACCGCTCTACCCAGGAGCGCGGCAGCGTCGGGTGGGGGCCCGATTGGCGTCCGTCTGGATCTCCTGGCGGCCGGCGCTTCTCCCGAAGGCGCGTCACCCAGTATTGCCGGATGGGCAGGGGATGGAGTGGGCGCTCTACCTTGCCCCAGGCATGATCCAGTCCGGCACATGGAAGAAACGAGAGTCTATGGCCAAGATCCTAGTGGTGGATGACGAACCGAATATCGTAAAGCTCACCTCTTTTCACCTGCGCCGGCATGGCCATGAGGTGGTCTCCGCGGATAACGGGGCCGCGGCGCTGGTATCGGCAAATCAGGAGCGTCCCGATCTCATCATCCTGGATGTGATGATGCCGGTGATGGATGGCTTTGAGGCGCTCCGCTCGCTGCGCGGCGCGGAGGAGACCCGCGAGATCCCGATCATCATGCTGACGTGTCGCAACCTGGATCACGACATCGCGCATGGCCTGATGGAGGGCGCGGATCTCTACATCACCAAACCTTTTGAGATGGATAAGCTGATGCTCGCGGTTCGCCGGCTGTTGGCGGTTGCCGGGGAAGCGGCTGGCACGACCGATTGACAGGGGAGCACGTCTTTGTTATAGTATGGATGGGCGGGCACGCCGGCGGCGTGGCCGGCTGGCCCCCTGGCGCCTATCGTAACCTGGAGAGAAGGCACTCATGATATCGTGGCGCAACCTCCGCTCTGTGTGTGCCGTGACGGCATTGCTTCTGACGCTTCCCCTTCTGGGCGCCGGCTGTAGCGGCTCGGGCGAGGACGAAACGGCCTCTCCGAGCCCGGACGCCATGGGCATGCCCGAGCCGGGCGGACCATCCCCCGGCATGGGGGGGCCTCCGGGCGATCCCGGGATGGCAGGGCCGGGTGATCCCGGGATGGCAGGGCCGGGAGACCCCGGAATGGGGGTTCCAGGGGCCGCGGCGCCCGCTGGCGGTGGGACGCCTTCGGAAGAGGCCATCTCCTTCACGCAGATGCCGTTCGTCACCCGGCCTAAACGGGTGATGGTCCGCCAGCCGGGCGGCAAGCCGGTGGAGCATGTGGAGTTCCGCTACCATGCCAAAGGCGACCCCGAGGCGCTGCTTGCATTCCTGAATCCGTCGCCTAGCGCATCGCCCGATGAGGGCTCTACCTGGTTCGTGCGCATGCCCCATACCGCTACGGCGGGAAAGAAGACCCCGGGAGAGTGGGAAAACCTCTTCTGTACCTACGTAGTGCCGGACAAAGAGGCGATTGAGTGCGCTCGTCGCGCGCTTCAGGCGCGACTGACGCAACTGCGGAACCAGGTTTATCGGCAGAAGATCTACACGGTGGACCTCCTGGCGGGGGATAAGCTGCCGCAGACGGCGCAGGTCAACGCGATGGATACAGCGGCCTCCTACGTGCCCGATCCGAGTGCTCGCCTAAGCCTCTATATGGACCTGACGCAGCGCGCTCTGGATGCGCGCCAGGTGGATCAGGCGAAGCTGTACCTTGCCGCGGCGGGTGCCGCGTTTGCCGACCTTTCCTATGAGAATGGCCGGCATGGGGACGCCCTCTGGATGTATCAGGAGATGCCCCGGCGCGCCAAGTAGCCGCGTCCGGTGCCCTGCCCAAGGCGGAGCGGCTATGGAACCGGGAGGGCGGGTTCGGTTGCGGCTCGCTGGCCGCTCGCCTCGACGGCACGCTGCCGCGATATGCAAGGAATGTGAGTCATGCTTCAGGCCGCCTCCTTCCTCTCGCCGGAGCCGCAAGTCGTTCTGGTTGACGGGTTCCGGCGGCCATTCGATACGGCCGTCGCGGCGGCGCGCACCTGCTATTCGGCGCGCGGTATCGTCCGCCCGGAGGAGGTGGCCGGCGATGACGCCCCCGATGACAAGGCGCGGGAGCGCGCGCGCGCGCGGCGCGATGCCCTGGCGGCTTCGATCTTCCGGGCAGGCCATCACACCGTCTTCCAGCACGCCCACCTTCAGTTTGCCCTGAGCAACATCTCGCGTCACTTTGTCTGGTCGTTCCTGCACGCGCACCCCTTCTACAACTCGGAGCAGGTCAGCCAGCGCTATGTGGCCGTGAAGCCGGGCAACTACGCGGTCCCGCCGCTGGCGGGCGAGGCCCTGGCGGTCTATGAGGCCACCATCGCGGCGCAGTTCGTCGCCTATGAGGAGCTGGGCCAGATACTTCTGCCAGCGACGGAAGCCGCGTATTTCCGCCGCTTTCCGGGCCGGCGGCGCCAGGCACCCCGATGGCAGGGCGAGATTGAGAAGCGGGCGCTGGAGGTGGCGCGCTATATTCTGCCTATCGCCACCTTCACCTCCCTCTACCATACCCTCTCCGCGCTGACGCTGTTGCGCTATCATCGCGTCAGCCAGCTCTTCGACGTGCCTCTGGAACAGCGGATCGTCGTGGGCAAGATGGTCGATTGCCTGCTGGCGGCGGCACCCGAGTTCGCCCCCCTGCTGGAAGAGCCGATCGCGCCCGAGGAGACCGCCGAATACCCCTTCCTCTCGGAGCCTGGCCAGGATGCGCGCGCGTTTCGCGACGAGTTCGATGCGTCGCTGGAGGGACATCGCTCGCGCCTGGTGGACTGGAAGCGGGGGAACGAGGCGCTCCTGGCGCAATCGGTCCGCGAGGTACTCGGCTTGCCGCGCGCGCGCCTCTCGGACGAGGAAGCGATCCGCATGGCGCTGGATCCGGGGCGCAACCCGATGCTGGCGCAGACGCTCAACCTGACCATGCATGGGAAGCTCACCCGTTGCCTAGTCCACCCCTCCTATACCTTCCGCAAGCGGCTCAGCCACACCGCGGACTCTCAGGACCAACGCCACCGGATGACGCCGGCGTCACGCCCAGTGCTCCAGGCCCACGTGGACGGGCAGCCGGATGTGATCGTGCCGGATCTGATCGCGGCGGATCCCGCCTGCGCGCGGCGCTACGCCGAGGCCGTGGAGCGGAGCTGGGAAGGCATGGCGCGCCTTCGCTCGCTGGGGGTTCCGCCGGAGTTCGCGCTCTACCTGCTCCCGAACGCCGTGGCCGTGCGCTTCACCGAGTCCGCCGACCTGCTCGGCCTGCGGCATAAGCTCGCGATGCGCCTCTGCTATAATGCGCAAGAGGAGATCTGGCGGGTGGCGCTCGATGAAGCATGCCAGGTTCGCGAGGTGAACCCGGTGATTGGCAGCTACCTCTTCCCACCCTGCCGGTTGCGCGAGATGGCCGGGGTCTTTCCCCTCTGCCCGGAGGGAAAGCGCTTCTGCGGCGCGCGCGTGTGGAAGCTCGACCTGGACGCCTATCAGCGCGACATCTGAGAGTGCCCGGGCGGTCTGCTCTCGCCAGGAGATGGGGCGCGAACGTCGAAAGCAGGCAGCGAGGCATGTAGTCATGAATGAGGAGTCCGCGCCAATACCAGCCGCCCACCGCCAGGTTCTGACCTTTCGCATCGCCAGCGAGTGGTACGCCCTCGACGTGGCGCAGGTGCGCCGGGTCGAAAAGGTCCCCACGATCGTGGCCGTGCCCAGCGCTCCTCGGGCGCTGCCGGGCGTCTTCGTCTCACAGGGCCAGTTGATCCCGGCTGTCGATCCCAGAGTCATCCTGGAGCTGCCGCCCGCCACGGAGGAGCACCCGGAGTTTGTGGTAATCGCCTGTCAGGAGGAGTACGTGGGAGGGATCCTGGTGGATTGGGTTGATGAGGTCATCCGCGTGGACGCGGCGGCCATCGAGCTGCCTCCGGCCGGCGCCGGCGCCCTCTATGCCAGCGGCCAGACCCTCCTCGAGGGGAGACTGGTCTCTTTGCTCCGCCTGGAGGCGCTTTTTCACGCGGCCGTGGGAGAGCTCTAGATGCCGGCGGAGCGATGGCTGCTTATACGGGCGGGGTCACGCCGGGTAGCGGCGCCCCTGGAGCAGGTGGCGGGGCTCGGGGAGGCGGATGAGGGCGCGGAGCCGGGCGCCTCCGGCACAGTGATCGCCCTCTCGGAGCACCTCTGGGGAGAGCAGGAGAGCGCCCCCGGGGTTAGCCTTCGGGTGCGCTCCGACGCGGGCGTGCGGGTGCGGGTTGCCGCCGCCGAGGAGATCTCGGGGGAGCGCGAGCTGCTCCCACTTCCTGCGCTGCTTTGCCGGGCCCTGGGCGAGAGGACGCCGGTTGCTGGCGCCATCCTGTGGCGGGGCCGGGT
>DUUU01000130.1 GCA_012841485.1 Armatimonadota bacterium | reverse complement strand
CCGAGGAGGGCTCCCTCGTCTTTGGCGGAGCACGCGGTCGCTATGAAGGCGACGCGCTGGCGCCGGCCGGCATGCACGAGGAAGCGCCCGCGCGCGCCGAACGGCGCAAGCGTGGGAGAGCCTCGGAGCGCGTTGGATGAAGCGACTGGGAGCGTGCTCTGTAGGAGGAGCTCTATGCGGGCATCCGGATTCGCCGTGTGTCCGACCTGCAGTGGAAATGGAGTGAAAACGTTATGAAGCGGTTTTGGATAGGGAAAGGCGCCGTTCTGCTGGCTCTTCTCGCGCTGATGGCGTGGCCGGCGGGCGCCGCAGAGGGCCCAGCGACCTGGGAGCGTCCGGGCGAGAATATCGCGCTGGGCAAGAGCTACACCCTGACGCCGCGCCCGAACTACGCGCTCTGCCGCGATGATGGAGACAGAACGCAGTTGACCGACGGCCAGTACACCGTCGGCTACTTCTGGACCCAACAGACCACCGTGGGGTGGACTGGTGGCGGACAGACGCGCATCGTCATCGACCTCGGTCAGGTCGAGCCGATTGTTGGCGTGAGCTTCCACACGGCCGCTGGGCGCGCGGATGTGCGCTGGCCGCGGGGGGTGCTCCTCTTCGTTTCGGATGATGGCGAGACATGGTGGCGCGCGGGCGATCTGGTTGCCCTCAACCGGAGCCCGGAACCGCCCGCCGACACCTACGCCACGCGGCGCTACTGGACCGACCGGCTGACGGCACGGGGCCGCTACGTGGCGGTCGTCTTGGTGCCAGGGGGCCATTACGCCTTCTGTGACGAGATTGAAGTCTACCGCGGTGATCAGGCGCTTCTCACTCGCCCGCGCGAGGGCAGAGCAGTGGTCGGACTCGATGCGGCAATCACCGCCCTCCGCTTCGAGGATGATGCCAGGGTCGAGGCCGAGGCAATTCGCGCGCGGATCCGCGAGTCGAGGGTCTCCGCTACGGAGAAGACGCGCCTGCAGGCGATGCTCGACCAGGCGGTTGGCAACCTGGGTGAGATCGAAGGGGTTGGCGGTAACGAGCGGGCCATCTGGCCCTACGGCGAGGCGCATCAGAAGCTGCTGGCCGTGCAGGCGGCCCTGTGGCGCGCGGAGAGACACCCGGCTCTGCAAGCCTGGGTAGGCTCGTGCTGGGATCCCCTCCTGCCGTGGCAGACGCCCGAGCGGGGTGCAGCGGCGCGCATCGACCTGGCGATGATGCGCAACGAGGTGCGCAGCGCAGCGATCAACATCACGAACGCGAATGACGCGTCGCAGCGCCTGAAGGTGACCTTCGCGGGGCTCCCCGGTTCCCCGACGCCCGAGTGGATTCGGGTGCGTCAGACGGCTTGGACTCCGGCGAAGCCATCCAGTCGAGGCCCCGAGAACATCGAGCAGCCGCACGTGGCGGGTTCGGCGCTCCCCGACGCGCCGGATGGAGTGGTCACGGTGCCCGGTGGCACCACCGGACAGGTGTGGCTCAGCCTCGATACCTCGGCGCTGCCCGCGGGCGACTACCAAGGCCGTGTGGAGCTGACCCCGGAATCGGGCCAGCCACTCGCGGTGCCGATTCGCGTGCGCGTCTCGGCTCTCTCCATGCCCAATGAGTTGACCCTTGCCCTCGGTGGGTGGGACTATACCGACGGACCCGGGCGCGGGATCACCCAGGAAAACCTGGAGGCAACCGTCGAGTTCCTGCGCTCCTACCACGTCAACGCGCCGTGGGCCGTGAGCTCGGTGATGCCGTTCGGCAAGCATGACGCGACCGGCAAGATGGTCACGCCGCCTGATACGACGCGCCTGGATGCCTGGATCGCCCGCTGGCCGAATGCGCGCTACTATTGCGTCTACAATGCCTTCACGGCGGATGTGAAGACGCCCGAGGACCGGCAGCGCGTCGCCGAGTGGATCACCTTCTATGTGGAGCATCTGAAGAAGAAGGGGATCGCCCCCTCGCAGCTCGTGCTCCTTCTCGTGGACGAGCCTCGCAACGTGGAGCAAGACGAGCGCATCGTGAGCTACGCGCGCGTCTTGCGCGAGGTGGCCCCGGAGGTGATCGTCTTCAACGATCCGATCTGGAAGGACCCGCGAGACACCAGTCGAGAGATGCTGGAGCTTTCTGGCATGCTCTGCCCCAATCGCGTCTCCTGGCTTGGGAGTCGCGGCCCCTACGAGGAGGTCTACCTTCCCCAACGCGATGCCGGACGGCTGCTTGCCTTCTATAGCTGCTCCGGACCGGTGCGAGCGCTCGATCCCTACAGCTACCACCGCCTCCAGGCGTGGGAGGCGTTCCGCTATGGCGCGATCTACCAGGCGTTCTGGGCCTTCGGCGATACCGGCGGCGGCTCCGCGTGGAACGAGTACTCCGCGCCTGGCACCTGCTACTCGCCGCAGTTCCTGGATGCCTCGGGGAACACCACCTCGAAGCATATGGAAGCGATCCGCGAGGGCCTGTATGACTACGAGTACCTGGTTCTCCTGCGCAAGGCGGTCGAGCAGGCCGAAAAGAGCGGGCGCAATCCCGCCGCCGTGCGCCAGGCACGACAGCTACTGACGACACTTCCCGCCCAGGTGGTGGATGCCGAGGGGGCTGAGGCTATCGAGTGGCACGCGCCGAAGCAGCGCGATGTGGCGGATAACGCCCGCAAAGAAGTGCTGAAAGCACTGGAAGCTCTCTCTCAGTAGGAAGCACGCAGGGGGGCGGGCTGAGGTCCGCCCCTCTCTCTAAGCTCGCCAGACGCGCATCTTGGGGAAAGCCGATCTCCTGATGCGCTCCGCTCAGGATTTGCCCTCGGTGCGGGCCTGCGGGCCCGCTTGCACCAGTTCGCGGATTCGTGCTTCGAGGGCATCCAGGTCCACCGGCTTTGTCAGATGCGCGGGGAATCCCGCCTCGCGTGTGCGCTGGACATCGATCGCCTTCTGATCCCCCGTGAGCATCAGGGCCGGCACGCTCTGCATCCCGGGCAGGGCGCGAGCGCGCTTCAGGAACTCAT
>DUUU01000129.1 GCA_012841485.1 Armatimonadota bacterium | reverse complement strand
GACAGAAAGCATGCCTGTTGGTATGATGTAAGTAAGCGTTTACTTAGCGCGTGCGGGGGCTTATGGGTGTTGAAAAGCGCCGGCGGCTGACGGCGGAGGAGCGACGGGAGAAGATTTTGGATGCAGCCTTGGAGGTCTTCTCCGAGCGAGGCTTCGCGGCGGCGACCACGCGTGAGCTGGCGGCGCGCGCGGGGATTACCGAGGCGATCATCTACCGCCACTTTCGCAGCAAGGAGGAGGTCCTTCGCGGAGTGGTGGAGCGCGATAGCTTCCTGCAGCACGTGCACCAGTTTGTCTCGGTCGATGCTGACAGGCCCTTGCGCGATCAGCTCCTTGACCTGGGCCGGAACTGGCGCCGCTTTGTCCACGAGCGCCGCTCTCTGGTCACGCTTCTCCTGGGCGAGATGGTTCGCTCGGAGGAGATGGCGCGCCTCCTCCGCGAGACGATGATCCACGATGCGGTTTCACTGGTCGTGCGTGCCCTGCGCCCACAAGTGGGCGAAACGGTCTCCGCAGAGCGGCTGACCATGGCGGTGCGCCTCTTCTACGCCTCACTCCTGTGCCACTTTGTACTGGAAGAGCGTCTCGGAGTCGAAGAGGATCCCCATGCGCAGACCCGCCTCGAGACGACGGTGGATCTCCTTCTCGATGCGCTGGGCGCACCCCCGGGTTCTTCAGGGCAGGCCTCGGCAGTCAGAAATCCGTGAGCCGCGATGCGGTCTGGTGGAGGGAAGATGGCGACGGTTTCAGCGACGGCGAAGGAGAGCTTCCGCACGGATGGTCTCCTGGTGCTTAGGGCGCAAGCGGGCGATGCGCGGGCGTTCGAGCTGCTGTATGAACGGCACGAGCGCCGCGTCTACCACCTGGCGCTGGGGATGTTGCACAGCGTCGAAGACGCGGAGGATGTCACCCAAGAGACGTTCCTCAACGCCTACCGCGCGTTGCCGCAGCTGGCCGATGGACAGGCCTTCCATGCCTGGACGACTCGCATCGCCGTCAACCTCTGCCGGCGGAGCCGGGCGCGCCGACGGGCCGGCGATGCCATGCTCTCGCTAGATGCAGAGAGTGCGGAGACCGGCCTGTCGCTTCAGGTCCCCGATACCAGTCCGGGCCCCCAACAGGCGGTTGAGGTGGGGGAACTGCGTCTGGAAGTGCGCCGGGCAATTGCCGGGCTTCCCGATGAATTCCGCGATGTGATCGCCCTGCACGAGCTGAGAGGCCTGAGGCTGGAGGAGGTGGCCGAGGCGTTGAATGTTCCCCTGGGTACCGCCAAGTCGCGTCTCTCGCGCGGGCGGGGCTACCTGCGCCGTTCCCTGGCTGCCTACGTTCAGGCCGTGGATCTGCCTCCCCGGCGCCTGGCCGACGCCGCGTGATGCGGGAGAAGGCTCGCGGGCGGCCTGATGCCACCCCTCGCCCCGAGCAGGAGGATGCCCCCATGGACGAGCATTTGACGAATCCGAGAAGAGATCGGGCAGACGCTACCATCGCTCACGCGCTCGTCCTGGCTACGAACCGCGTCGTTGCTTCTCTTCAAGAGCAAACGGCGATCTCTCTGCGCGCGCGGCTCCCGATGCGCGGCCGGCCGGTGCTGGCCTGGGTACTCGACGCGCTCCGCGAGGCATCACGGATCGAGAGTGTGATCGTTGTCGGCCCGCGCAGCCTGGCGGAGGAGATGGGATTCCCGGTAGGCGTGCGCTGGATGGAGGAGGCCGAGACTCCCGCGGAGAGTGTCCGGCGAGGCCTGCGCGGGTTGGGTCTGAGCACGCCCGTGGTAGTGGTTCCAGCGGACCTGGCTCTGCTCACTCCTGGCCTCGTGGATGATCTGATCGCTTCCTTTCCCCTGGGGGTCGATGTCGGTTACCCGTTGATTCGCCACAAGGAGTTTACGCGTGCGTTCCCAACGCTTGCCCCAGCCACGATGGACTTTCGTGACGGCCGCTTTGTTGGCGGGCGCGTCGTGGTCGCCAAGCCGCAGGCGGTCGTGATGAACTACGGCCTCTTGCAGCGCGCGTGGAGACGGCCCCGCTTGCCCGAAGCGGCCATCGGGATGCTCGGGATGCCAACGGCGCTGCTCTATTCCCTCCGCCTGCTCTCTGCGCGGCAGGTCGCTGCGCGGGCCACCCACCGCCTGGCGGCCCCCTGCGCGGTGCTCCCGGACGCTCCCCCGGAGCTCGCCTTTACGCTCGATACCCCAGAGCATTTCCGTCTGGCGCAGGAGCGCCAGGTGGTGACCCCTCGCTGAGTGCCAGCGGCGCGGGTGCCCGCGCCGCCCAATGCAAACAGCGCCATCTTCCCGTGCCCGCGGGCATCGCCGCCCGGCATCCATACCACGGATGAGGGGGACGGGCGCGTGCTTTCCTACCCCCCGGTTCCCTCCCTACGCTCCGGCGCTGCGCCGGCCCCAGGGAAGGAGAGCTACCGTGAGACGGTGGCAGATGGCCCCGAAGGAGTCCGGCAACGCCGTGGGAGGCTACTTCGAGAGCGTGAAGCCCAGGTTCAGGCCGTTCATTACGAAGCCCCAGGTGCGGTCGCGCTTTTGGCGGGTCTCCACCCCGGCGATTCGCTCCGAGGTCTCCTTCTCCAGCTCCTGGCGCGCGGCGGTCTCCTTTTCGAGCGCCTGCTGCAGCGAGGCGATGCGCGCCTCGTGCTGCTCCTTCAGAGCGGTCAGCTCCGCCTGCTGGCGCGCGGAGAGGGCCTGAATCGACTGCTCCAGCGCGGCGAGCCGCGCCTGCATCTCGCCGGCGAGCTCCTTCCGGGTCGCCTCGTTGCTACTCGCGATCTCGCGCGTTGCCTCCTGGCGCGCCTGCGCGAGCTGAGCCTCCAGGGCCCGGCGCGCGGCGGTCTCGGCTTCGAGCCCGGCACGCGCCTTGTCCAGTGCCTCCCGGGTGAGATCCAACTGAAGGCGCATCCGCGCCAGGTCCTCCTGCAGGACGACGTTTGCCTTCTCCAGCTCGCGAACGCGGGTGGCCGTCGCCTCCAGCGTCTCCTTCGGTGCTTCCTTCGCCGGCGCTGAAAGCGCCGTGGCGGCCATGCCGGCGGCCAGCACGCACGCGGCCACCCCCGGGTAAAACCTTCTCGCGATCATCTCTTTCCTTCCACGCCACTCAAGAACGCCGGTCAGAAGCGTGCGCCTCCGGCCCGGCTCTGCCGTGTCACTCTTTCGCCCGGATGACGGTAATGGCGGCATCCAGGCACTCCACGGGGATTCGCTCCCCCTTGCCGTTGATCAGCTCCACCTCTTCCAGCTTCAGCGCGCTCACTCCGGGAGCCACACTCCGGAAACGGATCACGCCCAGATTGGCCTCGGCCTGGGTGAGCGGTGTCGCTTCTCCCCGCGTGGCGGTGATGATCACCCGTCCGGACTGCGAGAGGTCGAAGCTCCACCCCGGGAGCAACGCGCCTTGATCCACGAATGCCCGCCCGCGCGAGAGATCGAACGCCCGGATGACCTCCGGATCGTAGGCCAGAACGATGCGCGCGGAGACGAAGCTCGTCGCGGGGGAGAGCGTCACGGGCACGAGGACCACGGTGGGGAGCCCGTTGGTCTCCAGCGGCACCGAGGGGCGCTCCGCGAGCGTGCTCAGCCGGGGCGAGGGCACATGGACCTGGATCCGGCGCGTGAGGCTGTTCTGCTCGATATTCGCGCTGGTGGCTGTCAGGGTCACGGGCAGCTCGCCGCTTGCCTTGCCGGTGGGACGCAGCGTCCAACTTCCCTGGATTGTCTCGTTCGGGGCCAATCTGGCATACTGCATCGTGGGCTGGCCGGCAACCAGCTCCAGGCCCTCGGGGAGGGCAAGCCGCAAAGTCACGTCGCGCGCATCAAACCCGCCCGCGTTCTCCAGATAGCCGGCCACAGTGATCGGCTGGGTACGCTCGTGCAGGAAAGTGCTCTCGGAGGGGGCTGTGAGCCCCAGCGCCAGCTTGCCCGGCTGCAGGCTGACACCGCCGATGCCGTAGGCGGTGCGCACGATCCGTGTGGCGCCCGGCGGCAGCGGCTCCGGGTTCCAGAACAGCGCGGTGGCGGTGTCCGGATCCGTCTCGCCCAGACGGGTGAAGCCCTGGCCGGGCGTGAGCGCGGGCTCCCAGGCCTCATCGGCCAGGGTGCCCCAATCGGCGAAGAGGATCTTGTCGGGCGGGGTCAGCTCGCCGCCACGGAGGCTTCCCTGGGAGATCACCGTGGGCTTCGCGATGCTATCGAACGCTTGCCAGTAATCCGGCACAGCTTTCCCCGCCAGCGCGCACGCGGCGGTGATCGCCTCGCTGCCCGCACGCACCGGCGCACCGTCATTCGTGCCCAGCATCGTATCGAGCAGGATGCGCAGCCCGACGCGGTGGGTTGCCGCCCCGCGGTTGGTGAGGCGGTAGGTGATCTGAACCGTATCAAACATGCGGGTGCTAGGCCCGCGCATGAAGGCGAGTTCCTGGGCCACCTCGATCTCCCCCAGCTGGCCCAGGTGCGTCACCGAGGTTGGCGTGACCTGCGGGGCGGCGATCAGCTTGCCATAGCGGGCCGTCTTTCCCGCGCGGCGGGTGGTGGGCCCACCGAAAACGTAGCTCGTGCCGTCGATGGAGAGCGTGGTGTAGCTGGTCCACGGAGAGCTCCCGCCGAAAATGAGGTGCTTGTTCGCGCTCTGGGGGCGTGATGGGTCGCCCCCGGTGGTGCCGACGGAGAAGCGGCCGGCCTCGTTGGGGCCCCGATTGACCACGACGCGGATGAATTCATTGGCGAGCGTGATCGGGCCAGACGCCGTGGCGTCTCCGGCGGCTGGGGGCCGCAAGAGCTGGCCGGCCGGAGTGGGCTCCTGCGCTACCACGGGTGAGGCCAGGGAGCAGGTGACGGCGATGAGTAGGGCGGCGAGCCGCGCGAACATGCGATTACCCTCCAGAGACGCTGCCGCCGGCGAAGTGGAAGCGAATGCTCTGCGTGCTCACGACAGGCTTTCCACGCTGCAGCGCCGGTTTGAACTTCCAGGAGCGGGCGGCGCGCAGGGCGGCCGCATCGAGCGAGTCATGCCCGGAGGAGCGGCTGACCGATGCGCTCTGCACCTCGCCGCTCGGGCTGATAGTGACGGTCACCACGACGGTGCCCTCCTCGCCGGCATCCTCGGCGAGCTTGGGATAGGTGGGCAGGGCGCCTCCCAGGCGTACCGGTCCGGTAGTGGGGCCCGCTGGCTCTTCTCCGGTGCCATGAGTGCTCGTGCCTCCAGGTCGCCCGGGTGGCGCAGGCGACCCCTTGCCTCCCGGCGTGCGCATGACGGCGGGGGGCGCGGGACTGCTCTGCCCGGATCCCTGGCGCAAACCGCCTCCGGGCCGGGTGGCGGTGCCATCCGGCTGCCCGGTCGGGCTCCCCGGGCGCGATGCCGGCTTCGGATCGGTGCGGGCGCGCTGGCGCGGTTGCGTAGGCACCACGGCCGGCTTCGGCGCGGGCGCCGTCCGAGAAACACGCGGCTTGGGCTCCGGCTTGGGTGGCTTCGGCGCCGGCTTGGGAGCGACGCTCACCTTCGGCTTTGGGGCCTGCGGGCGAGCAGCGGGCGGCGCCTCCGGCTCCAGGAAGCGGATCGGAACGAGCGCCTGCGCTTCTTGCCGGGGGGCAGGGAGGGAGGTCTGACCCAGCACGACCAGCGCCAGGGCATGCAGCCCCAACGAGAGGATCAGCCAGGGACGGTAGGACGCGGGGATCATCGTCTTGCTGAGGACTCCTCCGGCTGGCGTGCTGCCAACGCGATCTGGTCAAAGCCGACCTGGCGCGCGGCGTCGATGGTGGCGATCACCAGTCGATAGGGAATCTCCTCGTCTGCTTTGACCACCAGCAGCTGGACCCCATGACGCGCGCGCGCCTCCTTCAGTCGCTCCCCTAGTGTTCCCAATGTCACACGGGCGTCATCCAGGAAGAGCTGGCCCTGGCGGTTGATCTTCACCGTGACCGAGGTGGGCAGGGGCGTGCGCGCGGATGCCGCCCGCGGCAGGTTGAGACTGAGGCTCGACTCGCGCGCGAAGCTGTGCGCGGTCACCAGGAAGATGATCAGCAGCACCAGGCAAACATCGGTAAAGGGCGTGATGTTGATCCCGGTGATCGTGGCGGCTTCCTTGCCGCGTCGCGTTCGGATCATGCGACCGGCTCCCGATCGCGCTCGGCGGCAGGCTCGCTCAGGTGCTGCAAGAAGTACACCCACTCCGTGGCCGTTCGCTCGAGGCGCAGCCGGAAGCCCTCCACGAGGGCTTGCAGCCAGTTGTTGCCGATCACCGCGGCGATGCCCACGCCCAGGCCAAGCGCCGTGGCGATGAGTGCCTCGGCAATTCCGCCGGACATCGCGGCTGCTTCCGCGCTGCCGCGGTGCGAGACCTCCTGGAAGGCGCGCATGATCCCGAGCACTGTGCCGAAGAGACCGAAGAAGGGGGCGATATTCCCAATGGTGCCCAGTACGGGCAGCCCGCGCGAGGCGGCTGCCACCTCCGCCTCACACGCGAGCGTGAGCATATCCGAGACCTCTTGCGGGCTTGCCTGCCGGCGGAGCAGGCCCGCTTTGGCCACCCGCGCATAGGGACTGGGGGACTCGTCCAATAGCCGGAGCGCTTCCTGCCATTGCCCGGCGGTGAGCCGGCTCTCCACGCGGTGGAATAGCTCTCGCGGGTGCCTACCCAGGCGCGAGAAGGCCCAGAGGCGCTCCAAGAAGATAGTGATCACGAGCACGGAGCAGATCCCCAGCGGGATGAGGGAGATTCCCCCCTGCTGGAGGAGACTCAAGAGTGACTGTGAAGGCATACAGTGAGTTTCCTGTTCTAGAGTGTCCTGATTTAGGTAGACCGTAGAAATATCCGGAGTGTTCAATGCGCGCGCGATGAGTGACGGTCAGCGTCCGGCTTCCCAATCCCGGACACAGCCTCGCGGCGAGCACCGCGAGCGCGCGCTTTGGGATGAGCATCATAGTCCCTCTGTGCGGCGCTACTCTTGGCCTCCGGGACTCACGCGGCAAAGACTCAGCGTATGCCGCCTATGCCGAAGGCGAGTCGCGCTCGCGGGGCCTCGCCCGCCCGGCTCAGAACTCGGCGTCGCCCGGGGTGCGCGCGAAGGGGATCACGTCGCGGATGTTCTTCATGCCGGTGACGTACATCATCATGCGCTCGAGGCCAAGGCCGAAGCCGGCATGGGGCGCCGTGCCGTAGCGGCGCAGGTCGAGGTACCACCAGTAATCCTCTTCGTTCAGCCCCTGTTCCCGGATTCGGTCGCGGAGCACGTCATACCGCTCTTCGCGCTGGCTGCCGCCGATGATCTCGCCGATGCGCGGGACGAGCACGTCCATCGCGCGCACGGTGCGCCCGTCATCATTCACGCGCATGTAGAACGCCTTGATCTCCTTGGGGTAGTCGGTGACCACGACCGGCTTCTTGAAGACCTCCTCGGTGAGATAGCGCTCGTGCTCGCTTTGAAGGTCGGCGCCCCAATCGACCGGGAACTCCCACTGCCGGCCTTGCTCCTGCGCCTGCTGCAGGAGGCGGATCGCCTCGGAGTAGGGGATGTGCTCGAAGGTGCTGGTGGCCACATGCTCTAGCGTGCTGAGGACGGTGTTGTCGATCCGCTTGTTGAAGAACGCCAGGTCGTCACTGGCCTCATCCAGCACGGCGGCGATGATGTACTTGAGAAACTCCTCGGCAAGCCGGCGGTCGTCGTCGAGATCGGCGAAGGCCATCTCCGGCTCGACCATCCAGAACTCGGCCAGGTGGCGCGGGGTGGTGGAGAGCTCGGCACGGAAGGTGGGCCCGAAGGTGTAGACATTCGTAAAGGCGAGCGCGAAGACCTCCGCCTCAAGCTGGCCGCTCACGGTGAGGTAGGCCGGCTTCGCGAAGAAATCGCTCGCGTAATCCACCTCGCCCGCTTCGCCTCGGGGCAGGTTCATCAGGTCGAGCGTGGTGACCCGGAACATGGCACCGGCGCCCTCGCAGTCCGACGTGGTGATGATCGGCGTGTGGATATAGAGGAAGCCACGCTCCTGGAAGAAGCGATGGATGGCGTTGGAGAGGACGTTGCGCACCCGGAAGACGGCGCCGAAGGTGTTGCTGCGCGCGCGCAGGTGCGCGATCTGGCGCAGGAACTCCATCGTGTGCCCCTTTTTCTGAAGCGGATAGGTGGTGGGTTCGGCCGTGCCATAGACGTGGATGGCGCGCGCCCTGAGCTCCACGGCCTGTCCGGCGGCGGGCGACTCCACCAGCTCGCCCGAGACGCGCAAAGAAGCGCCCGTGGTCGCTCCGGCCAAGACCTCCGGGGGGACCGCGCCCTCGTCAACGACAACCTGCAGGTCCGTGAAGCTGGAGCCATCACTCAGTTGGATGAAGTGGATCCCCTTGCTGTCACGCCGAGTCTTCACCCACCCGTGCGCCTCGACCGGCGTGCCCGCAGGCTTCTTCAGGATATCGCCGATGGTGCTGCCCTTCAGAATCATCGTCGTCCCTCCCCCAACGCTCGCTTGGCCACGGCCTGCCCCCCGGGCCGCTGAGCCATGCCTCCAATCCAGACGCCCCCATTATGCCCCGAACCGCCGCCTCTGTCAATGGAGAGACGCACGGGCCGGGGCCCCTCGTGGCGCCCAGCCGGCGTCGATACCACGGATGAAGGGGGCGGACGCGGATGGGGAGGCGCGCTCCGGCGGTGTTCCAATCCCCCATTCATCTGTGGATACATCCATCCACGCACAGCGATCGGGGGCAGGACTCTTCGATCTACACGCGGAACTTCGTCGCCAAGTAACCAGGGCCCGGACCGAGAAGGAGACGCACTTGAGATACTTGAGACATCGGAACGCACTCTTCGCCTCCTGGGTGGCACTGCTGATCGCCGGCGCGGCATCAGCGGGTGCGGCGGCGCGCGGCGCTGCCATTCCTATCGACTCGATGGACCAGATCGAGCAGTGGTCCGTCTCAAGGATCAAAGAGACCCCGACCGTGAAGCTGGCGCTCTGCGAGGATCGCGAGGGCCGTCCGGCAGCGGCGCTCGCGGTAAAGGCAGACGCCGGCCGGCTTTCGGCACTCGCGATGCGCCGTCTCCAGCCGGAAGAGTCGTGGAACCGATACGACGGCCTGTCGTTCTGGGTGAAGGGCGACGGCTCGGAGAACTGGGCGAACATCCGGCTTCAGGCACGCAACGGCCAGCAGGTGTGGTTCGCCTCCTTCCCGCTGCGGCAAACGGAGTGGCACGAAGTGCGCCTGGCCTGGGGCGACTTTGTGCCGGTGACCACGCGTAGCGATGAACTGGGCACCGCGAAGGGCGTCCGGCCCGCGGAGATCGATCGCGTCGGCTTTGGCAAGGACTGGAACTTCAACATCTTCCACAAGAGCCCCGAGATCTCGTTTTGCCTCGATGACCTGGCGCTCGTCCGGGGCGTGAAGTCCAGCCGGCGCCGGGTGCCCATTCGCAAACTGCCACCGCTCTCCAGCGTGGTCCGCAAGCTGGAGGCCGGCCAGCCGGTGACGATCCTCGCGCTGGGCGATTCGATCACCTGGGGTACTTCCGCGGGAGGCAACGAGAATGCCTATCCCGCAGCGCTGGCCAGCCTGCTGAGAGAGCGCTACCCCAAGGCCGAGATCACCCTGATCAATCGCGCCATTGGGGGCTCGACCACATCCAAAGGCCGGATGTGGCTCATGCGCGATGTGTACGGTATCGAGGCGGACCTGATCACGGTGATGATGGGCTACAACGAGCGCCCGGCTCCCGATGCCGACGTGGCCGCCGTCACCGACCGCTACCTGGCCAACCTGGTCCGGTATGTGGAAGAGGTGGCCGGCGTGATGAAGAAGCGGCCGGCGTGTGTGCTCCTCGCCCCGACTCCCGGCCGCCAGGCAAACTGGATGGCGCTGGACGCCTATGCTCAGGGGGTAAGGGACTTGGGGAAGCGCCACCGAAACGTGACGGTCGCCGATGCCAACGCTTCTATGAAGCAACTGGGGCAGGAGGCTTACGCGAAGCTGATGGCCGACGAAGCCCACCCCAATCCTGAGGGACAGAAGGTGATGGCGGAGATTCTCTTCCGCACGATTACTGGCCAGACGCAGGCGCCCGCGCGGCACTGACCGGCCGCCAGAGAGAGGACCGGGTGCGGAGGCAGGATAGCGGAAACAGGAGGGCGGAATGCACCTCGGAGCAAGGGTGGTGGGGATTAGCTCAATGATACTGACGACCGTACTCTTCGGGGCCGGCGCGGAAGCCGCGCCGGCGCAGGGCGGGCCAATCACGCTCGAGGCAGAGGCCGCTCAGCTTGACCCGAACCGGACCGAGATCGTGGCGCAAGAGAGCTTCGCAAGCAAACGGGGAGTCGCGCTCAAGGCGGGCGTCGCCAGCAACGTGGGCAAGCCGGATACCGCGCCGGACCTGGTTTTTCGGGTGCGAGCTCCCCAGGCGGGGCGCTACTGGATCCGCACCCACGCGGCGACAGACGCCCATGGCACCGAGCTGATGCGCCGAGCGACCGGGAAGCAAGCCTCGCTCCGGTTGATGATCTCAGTGGATGGCAGCCGCCCGACAAGCCGGGTGGTCTTCGTGCCGTGGAGCCGGCCGGAAAGCTGCACCCAGGCTACCGGCAAGTTCGACTTCAACGGACAAGAGCAGGAGATCCGGGTCTGGCTGCCGGCAGGCGTGCGCCTCGATTACCTGCAGGTGACCCCCTATGTGCCTCCGAAGGTGCCGGCGAAAGCGGAAGAGTATCAGCCGGCGGTTGTGCCACCCAAGTCGCGGCCACGAATCTGGGTGAACGCGGAGTCGCTGCCACAGGTGCGCGCCAATCTCACCCGCGGAGAGAATGCTCCGCACTGGGCAAAGGTTCGGGCGATGGCGGCCCAGCCGTTCGAGTTCCAGGTTGCGCCGAACGCCGAAGTGAGCCACAACGCCAAGCTGGAGCAGGCTGCTACCTACAAGGCGTTTGTCTATCTGATGGCCGGTGATAAGGCGCGCGGGCGCGAAGCGGTGACGCTGATCCGAGACTACCTCTCGGCCGTGCAGTTTGACAACCTCCTCGATATCACGCGCGAGATCGGCCGGGCGATCTATTCGGCGGCGTTGGTCTACGACTGGTGCTATGACCTGATGACCCCGGAGGAGCGCGAGAGCATCCGGAAAGAGCTGATGCGCCTGGCAGACGACATGGAGATCGGCTGGCCGCCCTTCCGGCAGACGATTGTCAATGGTCATGGCAACGAAGCCCAGGTGAACCGCGACCTCCTCTGCATGGCGATTGCCCTCTACGATGAGGATCCGGTGCCCTACCGCTACTGTGCCTACCGGGTCCTTGAGGAGCTGGTGCCGATGCGCCGGTTCGAGTACCAATCGCCGCGCCACAACCAGGGCATCAGCTATGGTCCCTACCGATATAGCTGGGATCTGCACGCTGCCTGGCTCTTCCGCCGCATGACAGGCAAGCCCGTCTTTGATGAGAACATCGGCGAGGTCTATAAGTTCTGGCTGTACACGCGTCTGCCCATCGGGCAGATGCTCCGCGATGGCGACGGCTTCTCCGATGGGCATCAGGTGAATCTAGGCCTGACTCCGTTGCTCACCTATGCCTACACTCGCGACCCGATCGTCAAAGGCGACTTCGTGCGCCAGGGCTTCCGGGCCGATCCGCTCATGATCCTGCTGCTGAATGACCCGGATCTGCCCGCGCAGAAGAGCCTGGATAGCCTGCCGCTGACTCTCGATTTCGGCCCTATCCTCGGCAGCATGGTCGCTCGCACCGGCTGGAACCTCGGACGTAACCTGGCCGATGTCGTGGT
>DUUU01000128.1 GCA_012841485.1 Armatimonadota bacterium | reverse complement strand
GGGCGTCTCCTCTTCCGGACCGATCCAGGTCACCAGCGGGGCCTCCACAAGCTGCGCGCCCTCGGCGGTGGCAATGCGCAGCTTTCCCTCCTGCATGCCATCCAACACGCCGACCAGCCGGCGGCCATCGCGCGTCTGCACCGCCACCGGATCTGTCGTGCGGAGATCGGTGATGGAAGCCCAAGGCACCCGGATCTCGCCGGCGGTCTCGGAACGCAGGAGAATCTGGCCGTCGGCCATCTTTATCACGCGGCCCTTCAGGCGCTCCTGCTCTCCGAACACGAGATCATCGGCGCGGAGCGCGCCCGCGGGCGCCAGAGCCAGTAACAGCGGGATCCACAGCCGCGCCGCGCGGCGCATCCCCCCCATCCGGGAGCTTTGATGCCGCTCCCCCCATCGCTGCATGCAATCCTCCCACCAGTGCCCGCCATGCCGCCTCCGGTCATTCTCCCGGCAGGCGCCACTCCGGGCCCCATTCACGCGCCCTCTTCCCGGTACCGGCCGTGCCGAAGGGCCATTCCGCTCCGAAGGCAGGTGCATGCGGAACCACATCGCCTCGCCCACTGTCCCCCCCTCCTGGAGGCGGTCACCTCATCCCCGGCGGTGCCGACAGATCACCGCGTTGATCGAGCTCCACGCGGGTGCTAAGAGAGGGGCATGTTGCCAACCGTGGAGAGAGCGAGGCCATCCGCTTTCCCTCTCTAATTCGCGGTGCCGGTGCCGATACCTGCCCGAGATTCAGACATCGATCACTGGATCCAGATTGAAGGAATACGCAGGCGGGCGTTGAAAAGAGTATTTTGGCGTACCGCACACGCAAGCATAAAGTGGTTTGTTGATATTGGATGGTAGACGCCCCCGCGCGGGGGCGGGACGGAAAGGAACGCTGGATGAGCGAGCATGCGGAACTGAACCAATGGGTGATGGAAATGGCCCGAATGTGCCAGCCCGACAAGATTGTTTGGATCGACGGTTCTGAAGAGGAGAAAGAGCGCCTGACCCAGGAAGCGTTCAAAACCGGCGAGCTCATTCCGTTGAATCAGGAGAAGTTGCCCGGCTGCGTTTACCACCGTACCGCCCCGAACGACGTGGCGCGCACGGAGGATTTGACCTACATCTGCACCACCCTGAGAGACGATGCCGGCCCGATGAACAACTGGATGTCGCCGGAGGAGGGCTACCGGCGCGCCGGCGAGATCCTCTGCGGCGCCATGAAGGGCCGGACGATGTACGTCATCCCCTTCGCGATGGGGCCCGTCGGCTCGCCCTTCGCCAAGTATGGCGTGGAGCTGACCGACAGCATCTATGTCGTCCTGAACATGCGGATCATGACCCGGATCGGGAAGCCGGTCTTGAAGCAACTCGGCACGGCGGGCGAGTTCACTCGCTGTCTGCACAGCAAGGCGGATCTGGATATCGAGCGCCGGCTGATCCTCCACTTCCCGGAGGACAACACGATCTGGAGCGTGGGCTCGGGCTATGGAGGCAACGTGCTCCTCGGCAAGAAGTGCCTGGCGTTGCGCCTGGCGAGCTACATGGGAAAGCGCGAGGGGTGGCTTGCCGAGCACATGCTGATCATGGGCATCGAGGAGCCAAACGGTCGGATCGAGTACGTGGCCGCTGCCTTCCCGAGCGCCTGCGGCAAGACGAACCTCGCGATGCTCGTGCCGCCCGAGGGGCTGAAGTCGAAGGGCTACCGCATCTGGACCGTCGGCGATGACATTGCCTGGATGCGCATCGATACGGACGGCCGGCTCTGGGCGATCAACCCGGAGCGCGGCTTCTTTGGGGTGGCGCCGGGAACCAACTCGCACACCAACCCCAACATGATGAAGACAATCGAGAAGAACACGATCTACACCAACGTCGTCCTGGCTCCTGACGGCACGGTGTGGTGGGAAGACGGCGAGGGAGATCCCCCGGCGGAGGCCCTGGACTGGCAGGGCCGGCCCTGGAAGCCCGGCATGCTGGACGAAAACGGCAAGCCGATCCCGGGCGCCCACCCCAACAGCCGCTTTACCGCGCCCCTGTCGCAGTGCCCGGTGAGCTCCTTCCGCACGGAGCACCACCATGGCGTGCCGATCTCGGCGATCATCTTCGGGGGACGTCGGGCGCGCCTGGCACCCCTGGTGTATGAGTCGTTTGACTGGGAGCACGGCGTTTACGTGGGCGCGACGATGGCCTCGGAGCGCACCGCCGCGCAGTTCGGGAAGCAAGGCGAGGTGCGCCGCGATCCCATGGCGATGCTTCCCTTCTGCGGCTACCACATGGCCGATTACTTCCACCACTGGCTGGAGATGGGCCACCGCATGGCGGAGCCGCCGCGCATCTTCCACGTCAACTGGTTCCGCCAGGACGAGGAGGGCCATTACCTCTGGCCTGGTTATGGCGAGAACCTGCGCGTGATCGAGTGGATCCTGGCGCGTTGTCGCGGCGAGGCGGATGCCCTGGAGACTCCGATTGGCTTCGTGCCCACGACCGATAGCCTCAACATGACCGGCCTCGATATCCCTCGCGAGACGATGAGGAGGCTCTTCGCCGTGAGCCGGCCCGAGTGGATGGAAGAGCACGCGCAGGTGACGGAGTTCTTCGACAAGTTCGGCTCGCGGCTGCCGCGCGAGCTGCGCGAGCAACACGAGGCGCTGGCCAGACGGCTGGAGGCCCCTATCTCCTTCCTGAAGCCCGGCTCCGAGATCCGGCCCCTGGCAGCAGAGCTCAACGAGGCAATCGAGGGGCAGAACCCGGTCCTCTTCAAGATGCTCTCGTCGCTGGGCAAGCGTCTTTACTTCCCCAAGGGGATCCTGGCGCAGAGCGCGGAGGCGAAGGAGAAGGCCAACCGCTTCAATGCCACAATCGGCATCGCGCGCGAGAAGGGCAAGCCGATGGCCCTCCCCACGGTGATGAAGCACTTCGCCGATCTCACGCCCTCGGAGGCCCTCGGCTATGCCCCTCCGATGGGGATCCCGGAGCTGCGCAACACCTGGCGCGAGGAGCTGCTGCGTAAGAACCCGAGCCTGAAGGGCAAGAGCTTCAGCAACCCGATCGTCACCTGCGGCGTCACCCACGCCCTGAGCCTGGTGGGCGACCTCTTCCTCGATCCGGGCGATCTGGTCCTCCTGCCCGATAAGTTCTGGGAGAACTACGAGCTGATCTTCAGCGTGCGCCAGCAGGCGCAGATTGCCAGCTACCCCTTCTTCAACGAGGAGGGCGGCTTCAACATCGAAGGGTTGATCCAGGTACTCCTGACACGCAAGGACAACGGAACGACGCTGGTCGTCCTCAACTTCCCGAACAACCCCACCGGCTACTCCATCCGCAAGGAGGAGGCAGACGCGCTCGTCGAGGGCCTCATCGGGGCCGCCGATGCTGGGTGCAAGCTGGTGGTCGTCACCGATGACGCCTACTTCGGGCTCTTCTACAACGAGGATGTGCTGCAGGAGTCGCTCTTTGCCCGGCTGGCTGGCGCACACGAGCGGATCCTGGCGATCAAGGTGGATGGCCCGACCAAGGAGGAGTATGTGTGGGGCTTCCGCACCGGCATGCTCACCTTCAGTGCCAGCGCGAAGACAAGCGACGAGGTTCTCTACCGGGCGCTGGAGCGAAAGGTCGCGGGCGCCATCCGCAGCACGCTCTCCAGCGTCGCCATGCCCTCGCAGAGCATCCTTGCCAAGGCGATGGCGGATCCCGACTTCCCGGCAGAGTGCGCGGAGAAGCGGACGATCCTGGAAGCACGCGCGAGGAAGGTGCAGGAGATCCTGGAGGATCCCGACTTCGCCGATCTGTGGGAGCCATATCCCTTCAACGCCGGCTACTTCATGTGCCTGCGCCTCAAGGGCCTGGATGCGGAGAGGTACCGAAAGCACCTCCTGGAGAAGTACGGCGTGGGCGTGATTGCCGACGGCAAATCGGACATCCGCGTCGCGTTCTCTTCGGTGGAGATCGAGCAGCTCCCGGAGCTCTACGCCACGCTGGCCGCCGCGGCGCGGGATCTGAAGGCGGAAGACACGCGCAACATCGCGCGTGACGCATAGGAACGCTCCGTCCACAGCGCCGGCCCCTCCCCAGGGGCCGGCGCTTCCTCTGTACCCCCTTCGGGAAGCTGCGCGGCCTCCCCCTCCAGATTTCGCTTGCAGAGTAAGCAGATAACATGTACAATGGGCGTGGGACGGTCCTCGGGCCGTCTCACGGGCAATCCTGCCCATCTGCCCATGCGATGGCTCTTGGCGCTGCTGGGTCCCTTCTCCGGTATGCGGAAAGCTTCATCACAGATCCGGAGAGTGTACACGGAAGGCGTCTTGTGCCCGCACCGGAGGGACCACGCACGCGATGAAGAAGCTGTTGGTTTGGGTGGCCGCACCAGCGGTGTTGGCCTCTGCGCTCGCGCTCACCGTGGGCGTCCGCGGCGGCGCCGCGCCGAAGGTAATCACATTGAAGACGGACAAAGACAAGGTCAGCTACCTGATCGGCTTCTCCGTAGGAAGCCAACTGCGCCGGGACACCTCCAGCGCCGATGAGATCGACGTGGAGGTTCTTGCCAAGGGCATCCGCTCCGCCATGGCGGGTGAGAAGCTCGCGGTGAGCGAAGAGGAAGCCGCCCGGGTGATGCAGGCCTTCCAGCAATCCGCCCAGGCAGCGCGGGAGAAGCGCGCCCGCGAGGCCGCCGAGAAGAACAAGAAGGAAGGCGAAGCCTTCCTCGCGGCCAACAAGAAGAAGCCCGGTGTTGTTGCCCTCCCGAGTGGACTGCAGTACAAGGTCCTCAAAGAGGGAACGGGCAAGTCGCCCAAGGCAACGGACATGGTGACGGTCCACTACCGGGGCACGTTGATCGACGGCACGGAGTTCGACAGCTCCTATAGCCGCAATGAGCCGGCCACCTTCGAGGTGGGCCAGATCATCCCCGGATGGGTCGAGGCGCTGCAGTTGATGAAGGCCGGGGCAAAATGGCAGCTCTTCATCCCCTCGGAGCTTGCCTACGGCGAGCAGGGCGCCGGCCCGCAGATCGGCCCCAACTCGGTGCTCCTCTTTGAGGTCGAGTTGCTCTCCATCGGCCAGCCCGAGGCCACCCAGCAGCCGGAAAAGTAAGCGGCTCTCACATCCGCGAAGGGGAGGGGCGTCCCCCTCCCCACCCCACATTCCCACTCCCCGAAACCCGCGCGCGTCCTGCAGGCGTGAGCACCTGGCCTGCACCCACCCATCGCTATCCCTCCCCTTCATCAGCGGCATCCCAGCTTGCGAGGCCCAGGTTTGACGCACGAGCAACCCGGTGCTACAATAGGAGCGGGAGGGAGCCCCTATGTCTGAACCGCTGAAGGTCGGAGTCGTCGGGTTGGGAATCCGTGGATTCTGGGTGGCCCACATGACCCGTGGGTGCCCGGAGACGCGCCTCGTGGCGATGGCCGATATGCGCCCGGAGATCCTCGACATCGCGCGCGATAAATTCCCCGATGTAGACCTCTACGCCTCGGGCGAGGAGATGGCGCGCGACGCGGCGATTGATGCCGTATTCGTGACCACCGGCGACCGTTTCCATGCCGGGAACGCGCGTGAGGCGCTGCGATGCGGCAAGCACGTCCTCATCGAGAAGCCGATGGCGCAGAGCTTCGCGGATCTGGAGGAGATCGCCCGCCTGAAGCAGGAGACGGGCCTCACCGTCGGCACTTTTCTCGAACTGCGCCATAGCCCGCTGTGGCAGCGCACTCGCGAGATCCTCGAGTCTGGCACCATCGGACGCGTGCTTTCCGCGGCGCTGGTAGACCATGTCGGCCGCGACCGCAGCCAGTTCTTTGCACGGCGTAAGGCGCGCTCTCGCGATCAGGTGGTGAGCCTGGTTCTACAGAAGGGCGTGCATAGCCTGGACCTCCTCAACTGGTTCGTGGCTTCCTCACCCCGCCGGGTGAGCGCGAGCGGTGGCCTCCTCTTCTTTGGCGGCAAGGAGCCCGCCGAGAAGCAGTGCCGCGACTGCCCCATCTCGGCCGAGTGCCCGCACTTCCACCAATGCACCAGCCGGCTGGCCGTGCTCGATATCACCCTGGAGCATGGCGAGGATTGCTGCGTCTGGTCACAAGCGGCCGATGTCGAGGACGTGTCGCTCTTGAATATCGAGTACGCCAGCGGAGTCGTGGCCAGCTACCGTGAGGTCCACTTCGCCCCGTATTACGGGCTCCACTTCACCCTCTATGGGGAAAAGGGGCAGCTGGATGTCGAGGCCAACCACGATACCGGGGAAGCCTGGATCGAGATCACCGAGCGCTATACCCGCCGGCAGTACCGCGAGCGGCCAACGCGCGACACAGGCCATACCAACGCCGATGGGGCGCTGATCGCCGACTTCGCGCGGGCGGCGTACGAAGAGCGCGAGCCCCTCTCCGGCCTGCGCGCGGGCTTCGAGAGCGCCGCCGTCGCTATCGGCTGTCGCCAGTCGCTCGACACCCGTGCTTTCATTGACCTCCCGGTGCTCGAGGGTAAGCCTGCCTGAAGGGCGGGGAGAGAAAGGAGCCTCGCCGGCCGGTTCAGTGCCAATGAAACCCCTGTTGTCCAGGAGTACCCGCGCATTGCGCGAACTTGATCTCAGAAGGAAGCTGTCGTAGGAACCCGCCAGCCTACCGGAAGCTTGGTGAGTGTACGTCTGCCTGCGGCCCCAGCCGATAGGCGCGGGGGCCTGCCGTAGTTTTGGAGGATTCTGTGATGAGGCGCCTCATGATGCCGCGACGCGATGTCGCAAAGGGGTTCACACTAATCGAACTATTGGTTGTCATCGCCATTATAGCGATACTCGCAGCCATTCTCTTCCCTGTCTTCGCCAGAGCGCGAGAGAACGCTCGCAAGTCCACCTGTCAGTCCAACCTGAAGCAGATCGGGATTGGGATCGCCATGTACGCCCAGGATTACGACGACCGCTACATGGCCCGCTACTACGCGGTGGGAAGCACAGGCTTGAACTGGCAGTCCGCCATCCAGCCCTACGTGAAGAACACCGAGATCTTCCTCTGCCCGAGCACGAAGGCCCGATCCTATGGGTGGAACCAGAACTACCTGAACTGGGCAGCCATGTCATCGATTGCGGCACCGTCGGAAACGGTGGCCGTGTGCGATGTGAACCAGGCTCCCACCAGCGCTGGCGGGTGGGCATGGGATCTGGCCGTAACGGCGCCCAGTTACATCACGGCCGGCGGCCCCAGCCAACCGGCGGACGAGTTCACGATACCACCCACCTTCAAGGACGCCAACTGGCTGCAGCGCCCTCGCCCAGCGCATACCGATGGCTGCAACATCCTCTTCCTGGATGGGCACGTGAAATGGATGAAGACGAACACCTTCTACTACGGGCAAAGCCCGGTGGATCGGTGGTTCGACCTCAACTGATCGCGGGGTTTACTCGTCGGCGGTCGAGAGTTACCGGGGGCAAGGCTTGCCCCCGGTAACTATGCCTCCACCACCGGCGGCGGGTCCACAGCGAAGCGGAGGAGCGCCTCTCGCAGGGAAGAATAATCCGCCAGATTCGCCACTTCCGCCGGCGAGTGGTTGCCGCGCGTGGCAATGAGGAGCGCGAGCACAGGCGCCGGTAATCCCACTTTCGGGAAGGCGCGGGCATCCGTGCCGCTGACGTTGTAAACCTCGGTTTGCAGCGGAAAGCCTCGCTGCAGGAACCACTCCAGGATGAGATCGTGCATCGCCGGGCCGATGAGAACCGACGCATCAGAGAGCGTCAGCACCGGCCCCTTCCCCAGCAACACCCGCTGCTCTCGGCTCTCGTAAGTGGCATCGAGGCAGATGACCAGGTCCGGCTCGATGGCGCGCGCGAGCACGGTTGCCCCAAAGCCGCCGAACTCCTCGGCCGCCGTCGCCCCCACAACCACCTCGAAGGCGAGTCCATCCGACGGCAACGCCCGGGCCACGTCGCAGAGGAGCGCGCATCCCAGACGATTGTCCAGAAAGGGCGACGTGATCTCACCCTTTCGCGAGATCACGGGCTCGGCAGCGAAGCAGACACGGTCGCCGTGGCGAATCGGCGTGCCCGGATCACGGAAGTGGTAGGCGCGCCGGCCCTCCTTGTCGGCTCTGCAATGCAGGCGGATGGGCACCTTCCCCCCGGCAGTTTTCAGGATGGCCGGCGCAGATTTCCCCTGGAAGCCGGCTCCGCCGAGCGGCAGCACGTAGAGGCTTTTCCTCTCGCGTCGCTCCACAGTAAAGCCCGGCGAGTCCATGTGCGCGGTGATCAGCAGGCGTGGCCGGCGCGATGCGGCGCCCGAGCGCCGGGCCGAGACGGCGTACGCCCCGTGCCGCGTGATGCTCCACCCGGCGTCTTGCCACTCTCGCGCGAGCAGGGCGGCCACTTCGCCCTCGTCTCCGGGCGTGCTATGGCAGCGCAGCAACTCCAGCAGCGTCTCGTTATCCATCGCGACCTACTTCGCTTTCGCCAGCGCTTCGACCCGCTTCAGGTCGAGCTCCTCCCCTTCCGATGGGAAGGAGAAGGGGATCAGCTCCCACTCCTCGGTATAGGAGGCAGACCTGCCGGGGCGGATCGTCTCGCGCGGGCCGATTGGCTCCAGCTCCGTGAATTGGGGCACGTAGTAGAGCGAGACGGTGAAAGCGGCCATCTCGCTGTAGACGCGGTTTGGATAGACGGGGAACCGCTTCACGAAGAGAAGGTCGTTCGGCATCGCGTAGGCCATCCAGCCGGCCATCGAGTCGATTCCGAACTTGGACCGCGACGGCACCGCGCGCACCTCCAGGAAGCCATCACGCCGGCGAATGGCCGGCTCTTCGGCGGGAGAGTAATCCATCACCGGGCCGGGACCATACAGGAGGTATCCCTTTGGAAAGCGGCTCTGCGGGTTCAGGGGCACGACGAAGATCCCGCCGGGCACGGCCAGCGTCCGGCTCCAGTGGCACCAGTGCTTTGTCTCCTTCGAGACGTTGCCAATGGTCTGGCGCACGGTGAGGCGCGAGCCCTTCGCAGCCAGCCGGAAGTCACGGACGAGCTGCACACCCGTGGACGGATCCGGCTGGCTGGTCATGCGTCCGGAGCGGGGACCGGTGATCTCGGCCTTCCAGGCCCCCAGCCACAGGATGGGGTGCCTCGGGATCGTGGTCTCGGGGCCGATGTCCAGCCGGCCGCCGCAGATATCCACCGTCCGTTTCCCGGGGGTGTAGGTCCAGCCGTCCTGCTTTGGATCGCGGTAGAGCGCTTCGCGCCCGTCCATCGCGTAGCTGAGCACTCTTCCCCCGCAGTGCGGGCCGAGGACCACGCGCGTGTTTTCGTTGCGCAGCTCGATGCACCCGACATAGCCGGCGAAGTCGACCACCGCCGTGCCGGGATACTCCCGGGCCGCCACTGGAGTGGCCAGCGCCCCCAGCATCATCGCCGCCGCGAGAAGAAACGTGCCACGGGTCATGGGCTTCTCCGAGAAGAGAGATCGCGCCGGGCGCCTGCCGGCGGGCAGCAAACCGCCTCGATAGCCGAAAGGCGCCCGGCGTTCTGATGCTGTCCAGGTACCCTCAGCGCACGACGATCTGCTTTGTCGCCTTGCCCCGGGTGACCTCGACGCGCACGGGCTGGCCGGGCTTCACCGGCACCGAGATCATGGCGCCGGTTTGGGGCTTTCCATCCACGACGACGCGCGCGCCCTTCTCCGCTTCGACGAGGAGCGTGGTCCCCTTGTCACCCCGGGCCAATCCTACGGCCGCCGTGGGTGCCTGGCGCAGGAACTCCACGCGCTCGGCCACGGCGCGCCGGGTCTCTTCGAGAACGCGCGGGTCCTGCGTCGCCTCCACGGTGTTGAGGGCGACACGCGAGACGAGCTCGAGCATCTGCGCCTGGCCGGAAAGCCGGGGGTCGGAAACGCCAAGCGCCGTCATCACACGGTCCTGCTCCTCCGCGAAGAGGGTCAAGAGGTCGTAATCCTCCACGCCTTCGCGGTAGAGCTCCCAGCGAATGCTGTCGATGGGAGCGCCCTTGCGATCCTTCGTCGGGTAGAGGAAGAAGCCACCGCCATTCTGGGGCGGATACTGGTTGGGCACGGTCCAGGGATCACTCTTCCACTGGCTGACGGCCCACCACTCGACGCCCTCGATGCCGTAGCGGCGGAGCCGCCAGGGGAAAGCTCGCATGCGCAGGGAGGAATCCATCACGTCGAGGCTATACAGGCCATTCTCGTATGCCCAGAGGGAGGCGCCTTTGGCGCGGGCCCTGGCGGCCGCCTCGGTGGAGTAGGTGCTCGGCCAGGGAAGGTTCCAGATATCCACCAGATCGAGGAGCTCATCGACGATACCAGCGGTCAGATAGATGCGCGCATCGGGAACGGCCTTCTTGACGAGGCGGGCAATGTGGATGCACATCTCCTTCATCTCGCGGTTTTGTGGCTCGTCCCAGATCTGCCAGAGGGCATAGGGGAGGAGGCCTTCAGCGCGGAGAGCATCGCCCACCTGCTTGCAGTAGCTTTCAAAAGCTCGGTCGAACTCCGGGGTGAACACCTCGAAGCCCTGCCACTTCTTATCCTTGGCGTAGAGGCCGCTCGCGTCGCCCAGGAAGATGGCGGGCACGTTGAACACTTGGAAGCCGTAGCGGCGGATATTCTGCTCGGCGGCATCCTTCAGCTTCGAGGTATCGACCCCCAGCGCATCGCCCTCGCGCTTGATCGAAATCCCTCCGATGTGGCTGGTGCCGGAGCAACGATGCTCGCGCAGGTTTTGTCGGAAGAGATCCATGTAGCCTTCATGGCTCTGCCAGATCCGGGCAATTGTCCTCAGGCGCGGGTGTTCCGGAAGGTCGAAACCGTAGACGCGCACCGAGAGCGGGACAGACGCTTTGAGGCCCTTGCCTGAAAGCGTGAGGCTCCCCCGATACTCGCCCGCGGGCGTGCCCAGGGGTACCTTCAGCGTGATCCAGAGCGCGGTCGTCTGCCCGGCGGGCAGCGTGGCGGTCTCGTCCGGGAGAAGCGGGTCGGGCGTGAGCCCGATGTAAGAGCGGCCGGTTTTCGGCTCCTTCACATCAATCAGGCCGACGAAGCGCGCGTTTAGCGCCGAGGCGGGGATCTTCCCCGGGCCGGCCAGATCGGTGAACGAGACGCGCGCTTCCTCGACCGCCTGCGCCGGGCGCACGCAGAGCTGCGCCGCCTCATACTCGCCGCCGGCGGCGCAAAGCGCGATCCCATTCCCCCGCGCCTTCGGCGGCTCCTCGTTGGGGAAGACTTTGCGGAGCGGGCCTTCCCACCAGAGCGCGCTTCCCTGGGCCGGGTCGGGAAGCCGCTCGCCCACCGAGGCAACCATCCAATCGGAGGGATCGACGGTCTCCAGGCTGATGTCGTCGATGAGGACGTCGGCGCCCGCGCCGTTGATCCAGACGGTCAGATAGAAGCCCCCCCACTCCGGCTGGGCAGCAAACTCGGCAATCGCCTCGTGCCACTGTCCCACATGGGGCTCGACGGGCGGGTGGATGAAGCGCCAGCCCTTCTCCTGCCAGGGTGTGAGCGCTCTCCCATCACGGCCGGCGGAGGCGATGCGCAGCTCGATCGATTTCGGCGCCTTGTTCGCTTTGATCCAGAGCGAGAGCCGGAAAGTGCGCGAGTCATCCGGGAGCGCGATCATCCGGCCGTGGGTGAGCCCGATGAGGACCTTCTCACCATCGGGCACGGCGGTGATCCGGACGGCGTTCTTGCCCGTGTGCGCCTCCGTGGTCGTGAGTTCGAGCTCGCCGTGGCCATAGCCCTCCGGCCGGATAGCCGACCACTGACCCAAGCCCTCCTCGAAGCCGCCATTGGCCACCGGCACCGGCGCCGCGGGCACCGGCCGACACGCGGCAAAGAGCACCAAGGGAAATGTGCAGAGAAGCGTTGCCACTCGAAACATAACTACCTCACAGAATCCATGGTGTCGGGTGCCACGGTAGCGCGCCACGTCCGGCGCCTGGCTGTCGCTTTCGGGCGGCCAGCCAGGCGCCATCCGCCATGGCCTCTCCAGCTGGCCTGCTTAGTCCAGGCTGCGGAGGAATTGAACGGCCTTGCGCACATCCTCCATGGCGTTCTCGCCACACTCGCGCTCGATGGCGTAGTAGCCCTGGTAGCCGTTCGCCTTGAAGATCTTATGCAGCTCCGGCCAGTTGGTCATGCCGGTGCCCAGAGGCACCTCGGCCTTGGAACCATCCGGATGGAGGACGGAGTCTTTGGCGTGGGCATGGACCACATACGGGATCAGCGTGCGCAGGCCCTCGACGGGATTGAAGTCGCGCATCGCCTCCTCATAGTTGAACGGCTTATTGTGCCGCTCGGCGATCTTCGGCGGCCAGAGGAGCAGGTTGGCCGGGTCGAAATTCACGCGCAGTCCGGGGCTGTTGATCTCCTCCATCAGCTGGCGCACCACGCGCGGCGGTTCCGGGCCCGTCTCAAGGGCGAGGGTCGCACCGATGCTGACGGCATGGTCGGCGATCTCGGCGAGAGAGGCATGGAAGCGCTTGAAGCGCGGATCGTCCGGATCCTCGGGGGCGATGCCGGCGTGGGCCATCCAGAGGCCGTTGGCCATATCCACCGCCACCTCGTTGAGCTTCTTGCCCCAGGCGATGTTCTTCTCCAGATCCTTCTCGTCGCCCAGGTCTACCTGGCCGCCCCAGCCGATGAGAGCCGAGACCTCCAGGCCATAGCTGTGGATCTTCTTCAGGATCTCCTTGCGTTCGGCGCTCGTCTTCTCCTGGAGGGCGAGACCTCCGCCGTACGCGCTGATGTGTACCCCATCGACACCGAGTTCCCGCGCGATCTCCATCCCGCGGAACGGGTCGGATCCTCCGGTTGTGGGAATGATCGCGATCTTCATGCCGTGTTCCTCCGTTCATCGGCGCGACACCGGCCGCGCCCAGGCGCCGGGCGCCCATCGAGAGGAACTGTTCCAGATCCGCCGCCGGGATCCTGCCAAACAATCGGCCGCGCGGGGCGGTTCGCTCTCACAACGCCGTGCTACGGGAGATAGTCGAAGCAGCCGGGGCCAATGCGCGGGCGCGTTGGCTCCCTGAGCCGGGTCATCGCGGGGGGATGAATCTCGAGGCGGTCCTCCCCCTGCTCTCCGCGTAGGACGATGTTGCGAACCCAGCGGGCGTTGTCTGGTTCCGGCGCATCCAGGCGCCAGAAGGCGCCCCGCGACTCCTCGCGGCGCAGCGAAGCGGAGATGATGAGCCGGGCCAGCGTCAGCATGAAGCCACACTCCAGCGCCTCGCGCAAGCCCGCCACCGAGTGCGCGCCCAAGCCGGCGCGATGACTCTCCAGAAGGGCCACCTCCTCCCGCGCTTCCTCCAGCGAGCGCCCCGTTTTCGTCAGCCCGCACTTGCGCCACATCAGCGAGCGCAGCTTGGCAGTGACCTCGGCGGCAGGCACGCTTCCAGTCAGCAGGGCCTCTAGTCGCGCGCGCTCCTGCTCCGCCTTGGCCCCGTCCCATTGAGGGCGTGGGTGGCTCATCGCGAAGGCAGCGGCCTCCTCGCCGGCAATCGCCCCGAAGACAATCACATCGGCCAGGGCGGATCCCCCGAGGCGGCCCGCGCCGAAGAGGCCGCCGCTTGCCTCGCCGGCAGCATACAGCCCTGGCAGCGTCGCGCGCCCGCGCTCGTCAATGCGGATTCCACCCAGGAAGTAGTGGGCGCCGCCGGAGGAGAGGAACGCCTCGGGGTCGCGCCCGCCAGAGTGGAGCAGCTCCGCGAAACGCGAAGAGGGAAAGGTGAAGCTGACGCACTCCAGGTCCACCAGCTGGGCGCCCGCCTCATAGGCCAGGGCAATGCCATCGCCCGTGGTGCCGGGGGGGTTATCAGTGCGCGCCCAAAGGCAGGCGCCGCCTCCGGTGGCGATGAGGGTTGCGCCCGCGGAGAGGGTGACGAACCGCCCGGCGTTCAGATCCACGCCCGCGGCCCCCGCGACGGCGCCCTGCTCGACGAGGAGCGTCGAGATCATCAGGTGGTCTACGAAGCGCACGCCCAGCGCCTCGGCGCGAGCGCGCATCGGCAAGGTCATGCCAAAGCCGGTCGTGGGCCCCTTCCCCACGATCTTCGTCACCCCCAGCCGATAGCGCGTGTCTGCCTCATCCAGCACCTCCAGCGGGACGCCGAGGTCCGCGAGTGCGGCGACACGCCGGGGGACCTGCCGCGCGAACTCCTCGACGAGGCGTTGGTCGTTCAGGAAGCCCCCGGTCTCCACCACCTGCCGGAAGAGCTCGCCCGCGTGCGCTTCGGTGGCATAGGTGATCCCGCCCCAGCCACGCACGGTGCAGTTGGGGTCATCGGGCCCCATCTTGGAGGCGACCACAACGCGGGCACCGGCCTCGCGCGCGGCCAGCGCCGCGGCAAGACCTGCACCACCGGCACCCAACACCAGAAGATCCGTCTCGAGATGTCTCGCATCCGGCAACATTTGCTCCAGGCTCCTCTCACCGCGGCAGCGGTGCCTACGCGCGCGCTATTCGCCGCGCCAGAGAGGAACTCCTCGCGGGTGCTACCGTGCGATGAACTCGAAGAGCCCGGGCTGGTGCATGTGGGAGGCAAGGGCGATGGTGGCCTGATAGACCACCTGGTGCGTACTGTATTCGACGAGGGCCTCCGCGAAGTCGGCCTCGGTGACATCGGCGCGCAGCCCCATGACCACCTCCTGCTGCTCCAGGATGTGCTGGTTGTTGAACTCGATGCGCTGGATGGTCTGGCCGATCTCGGCGCGGTGCTTGTTGAAGTTCTCCAACAGGGCATCCACATCATCCAGGATGTTGGAGAGCTCCTTGGCATCGCCCTTGTTCAAATCGTCACGGATCTTCACGAGCACGGCGAAAGCGTTCGGTGCCGAGGGCGCTCCGGTGCCGTCGAAGTTGAAGATGGTGCGCGCGGTGACGTTCGCGGTGATGCACACGCCATCCGCGATCTCTACCATGCGTTGGCTGTCATTGCCCACGTAGGCGTACGGGTCGGCCGGATTCCCCGTCAGATCCAGGGGCGGCGTCAGTGTGAGCGTCCCGGAGAAGATGTAGCGGCCTCCGTTGCGTGTCTCGGCTGCCTGCTTCACCTGGGTCAAGAGGTGATCCACCTGGTAGGCCATCAGACGGCGCTCCGACTCGCCCATGGTATCGTTTGCGCCGGCCAGGGCCAGGCGGCGTGCATCCCGGAACGACTCCACCACCCGCGCGATGGCCGCCTCGGCCGACGCAAGCGACGCCTTGGCCGCCGCGCTATTGGCTTCGTACTGCTTCAGATCGGAGAGACGGCTATCCAGGATGGCCACGCGGCCAGCGCCGGTGGGGTCATCGGAGGGACGCAAGAGACGCTGGCCGGTGGTAATCCGGCGCTGAGAATCTATCAGCCGGCTCGCCTGCAACCCCAACTGGTCCGAGAGACCGCCATACATCACCCGAGTAGAAACCCGCATCTTCGCCTCCCTTCCCCACCCACGCATCAACTGAGCGGGTGCGTCGCTTGAATAGTCAGTCTATGAAACGCGCGCCCTGAGGGCGCTCGTGCATACCGCCTAGCGGCCGATCACGCCCAGCCGCTCGATGACCGTGGCAAGCACCTCGTCGAGCACGGTGAGCACCCGGGCGGATGCCGCGTAGGCGCGTTGCCACTGCACCAGGCGCGCAGCTTCCTCGTCCAGGTTCACGCCAGAGACACTCTCTTGCTCCAGGCGGATGGCATTGCGCCGGGCAAGGGTACGGCTGGACATATCCTGCATTTCGCGCGCCTCGGACCCAGCCCGGCTGAGCCATGCCGAGAAGTGCTCGCGGATGCTCACCTGTCCCAGCAGATGGCTCTGCTTGTCGCGAATGCCGGCGATGGCGAGCGCGATCTCTGCGTTACCCGCGCTCCCATCCCCCGAAGCGGCAACGCGGCGGGGGTCATCCATCGCGGGCGTCACCGAGAGCGTATGATCCGAACCCGACACCTGGAAGAAGGGGAGGCCGGGGTTGCCATCCAGATCGAAGCCGTTGGTATGGATGCTGTTCACACTCTCGACCAAGGCGGCGCGCAGGGCATCCAACTGCGCTTGCTGGCCGGTAATCACCTCGTTCTCGACGCGGAGAAGCGCGGCCACCTCTCCCTGGGTCACGCTCGCACTGGCGCCGTCGCTCCATTGCACGGTGGCCGGTGTATCGGGCGCCACCTGGAGCACGCCCGCGAAGGTACCCTCCACGAGTTGCCGGCTGCCGAGAGTCACGGTAACCGACCCATGCTGCCCCTCGTATACGTCGATATCTACCAGGCTGGAGAGCTCTGCGAGGAGGCGGTCGCGTTGATCAAAGAGATCGTTTGGGGTACCTCCGAGCCCGCCGGTGACGCGCACCTGGGCGTTGACGTCGGCCAGGCCCTTCGCCAGGGCGTTCACGCGCGTGATGGCATCCTCCAGCATAGAGCGAGAGTCGTGCGTGAGCTGGGCCAGATCGCGGTTCATCGAGTTGATCGCGGCGGCCAGGTTGCGCCCCTCGGAGACGACCACCGCACGGATTCCCGTATCGGTCGCGTTTTCGCCCTGGGTCAGCTGCTGCCAGGCGTTCCAGAAGCGATCCATGAGCACGTTGAGGCCGGTACCGCCGCTCTGGCTGACAATCTGCTCGATCCGATCCGTGAACTGGCGCTGCGTCTCCCAAAAGTGGTAAGTCGACTCGGTGCTGCGCATTCGGCCTGCCAGCCAGGTATCATGGAGGCGCCGGACGCGTCCGATCTCGACGCCCGTCCCAAAGGGCCCGCCATCCGGATAGCCCGCGAAGGAGGCCGCCGGGTAGGCATTGGATGCCTGGAAGACCGGGTCCTGGCGGCTATAGCCCTCTGTACTGGCGTTGGCCACGTTGTGAGCCACCGTGCTGATCGCCTGCTGGTGAGCCAATGCGCCCCGTAGGGCAGTTTCGATTCCATGAAATGCCGAGCTCATGCCGTCACATCCAAACGCAGACAAGGGCCCCGACGCGCCGCCGGGCGCGTATGGGGCGAGTAGTCGGTCGCTTCCCCGATCCCCAGGAGTTCCAGAAGGTGCGTGGCGCTGGCGTTCGCGTCGGCTGCCAGCACCCGGTTGAGTCGTGTCAGCCGGGTGACGCTCTCCACCAAGCGGGGGAAGGTGTCACAGAGAGCCTCAACGCGCTCGCGCGCCGGTGAATCGCCCGACAGCGCGACCAGATCGCTGAGGTGGCGCACCGGGGAGGGCAACGCGCCAAGAAGCCCCTGGCGCTCGCTCTCCAGCGTGTTGAGCGATTCGGCGAGAGTAGCCTGGCGCTCGTTGATCGCTTCGAGGGCCACTACGTCGCGGCGCATGAGGGCATCGCATTGCTCTTGGAGAAGCCGATCGAGATCGGCGTAGAGGGCATGCTGCCGCTCCAGGTTGGCCACCATCGGCTCAATGGCATCCATGGCGGTCATCCTTTCCAACTCAGACCCAACCGTTCCCGGCCAGGATGCGGGCGGCGACCGCTTCGGCGGGAACGTCATAGCGCCCGCTCTGGATCGCGTCGCGCAGTGAGGCGACTCGGGCCTCCCGCACGGGGGGGAGCTGCTGGATCGCATCCCGGGCGATGGCCACTTCCCGAGCGCGCCCGGAGATCTCCAGACGGTCGCTGTAACCTGCGCCGGGCACCGCATCCAACAGCCGGCACGCGCGCACCACTGAGGCAGCCTCCGCTGCAAGGAGGGGGGAATCTGCGTTGACTCTCATCGATCATCGTCTCCTGCTATGGGCAGCTTACCGCCTCAGATTGTTGGCGAGATCCAGCATCTGATCCGCCGTCTGAATGCTCTTGGAGTTGATCTCGTAGGCGCGCTGGGCCACGATCATGTTGACCATCTCTTCCACCACTTTGACATTGGACATCTCCACGAAGTGCTGGGCGATGGTCCCAAGCCCGTTCAGACCGGGCGTGCCCGTTTCAGGCTCGCCGGAGGCAGCCGTCTGCAGGAAGAGGTTGCGGCCGACGCTCGACAGGCCCGCCGGGTTCACGAAGCGCGCGATCTGGATCTGACCGACTTCCTGAGGCTGGGCCTGCCCGGGCATGGTGACGGAGACGGTGCCATCGGTGCCGATGGAGATCGCCGTGGCTCCGGTGGGAATGACGAGCTCCGGCTGCAGGACGTAGCCATCGGAGTTCACCAGCCGGCCCTGGCTATCCAGCTTCAGCGAGCCATCGCGCGTGTAGGCGATGGTGCCATCCGGGCGCTGCACCTGGAAGAAGCCCTGACCCTCGATCACCATATCCAGGGGATTGCCCGTCTGCGTGAAATCGCCTTGCGAGAACATCTTCTGCGTGGCGACCGGCCGGGTTCCCAGGCCAACCTGCGTCCCCGTCGGCACCTGCACGCCTCGCGCGGAGGGGCTGCCCGCCGTGCGCAGCGTCTGATACATGACGTCCTGGAAATCCACACGCGACTTCTTGAAGCCGACCGTATTCACGTTGGCAAGGTTGTTGGCGATCACATCGACGTTGAGTTGCTGGGCTTCCATGCCGCTGGCGGCAGTCCACAATGCACGTATCATCTTGGTACCCTTCTCGGAAACCTGGCCCCACCGGGTGGCTGGCGAAGGCGGCCGTGCCAGCCCAAAGGCTAAGAGTCGGATGGCGGCGCGCGCGTTGCCTACAGGCGCGCCACCTCGCCCGCCGCCTGCTCCAGAGTGCGATCCTGCATCTGGAGGGCCCGCTGGTTGGCCTCGTAATGCCGATAGCCGGCTATCATCGCCGCCATCTCGCGGATGGTGTTCACGTTCGAGCCTTCCCGGTAGCCCGAGAGCACGCGCGGCGTCTCCACGATACGCACCTCCCCGCTAGGCCCTTCCGGAAGCTCGACGACCTGGAGGCGCCCGGCAGGCGCACCGTTCGCGTACACCGTGCCATCCGCCGCGATGGTCACCGGGCCACGGCCAACGAAGAGCTCGCCCTCACGCCCGAGGACGGCGTCCCCGTCCTGCGTCTCCAGGCGGCCCTCAGGGCCGATCCGGAATCCACCATCTCGTGTATAGAGGAGACCGCCTGGGGCACGAACCACAAAGAAACCTGCGCCCTCCAGGGCGACATCGAGCGGGTTGCCCGTGGTCATCACGGTTCCAGGCGAGAAATCGGTCGTCACGGATGCCACGCGGACACCTGGCTCAAGCGGCAATGGGCCCACCGGCGGCGTGCCGCCTACCGGCGCCGTCGCCTGGAAGGAAGCCAGCTGACGCTGGAACCCGGAGGAGGCGGCATTTGCCAGATTGTTCGCAATCACCTCTTGCCGGGTGATCTCGGCCACCATTCCGCTGGCAGAAGCGTAGAGACCCTTGACCATGCGCACTCTCCTGGCCCCGGCTTGTGGCCGGCGGCCCTCTGCCTCTCATTTCGGCAGGCGCGCGGGGGTGGCTTAAGCTGCGCCTCGCAGTGTTTGGAAGCGACGAAACAAGGGTACAAGGAGAGTGGTCAGAGCAACACGCTTCCTTTCTGGGATCGAGGGCGGGGCTTCTGGCGGGGAGTTCCGCCCTCTGGCATTGGGCCCGTCCTCAGTCTCCTCCGGAGATGATGAACACTTGCCGTGCCTGGGCCAGCATCTCCCCTGTCTCGCTGTAGAGCCGCACCTCCAGCAGATGCTCGCCGGCGCTCAGGTGACGGATATCGATCCGATGCTGATAGCGGCCGTTGATGGCGGCGCAGGTGACCCCATCGATCCGCAATAGCACGTAGGAAGCCTCTGGAATACTGACGCGGCAATCAACGGCTAGCTCGCCGGCCACTTGCTCTCCGGGCGCGGGGCGGAGGATTTGCACGCCCTCTTCCGGCTCCTCGGACTCCGACGGGCGCGACGCCTGGACGCGCGTTGTCGCCACTCGACGGCTCTCCAGGAGGATCTCTGCCTCTCCGGTAGCGGTCGCCGGTGGATCTCCCGCGATGGAGACGCCCTCCACTTCGACCTGGAGCTGGAGGCGAATGCGCGAGTAGAGCGGCTCGCCGGTATGCAGGTCATGGAGCGCCTCGCCGGTTGCCGTTCCCCGGATCTCCAGGGAGCCCGCGCCTTTCTCCGCAGGGGCGCGCAGGCGCAAGGGCGGAATGGTGACCTGCGTCCTGATTCGGGCGCACCGCCGGCCAGCGTGCTCCGTGACATCCAGCAGACGCGCCGTCGCCGCGGTCATCGCCTCTTGCTCTCCGGGAAGCATCCACTCGGCATAGGTGTGCCAGCGCGCGCCCACGCGCACCGGATCCGGCGGAAAATGGAGGAGCACCCCAGGAGCCCGGCTGGGGCCGCCGAGGCCAAAAGGCAACCAGTCGGCGAGTGTGCCGGTCGTGGGCCCGTCGCGCACACCGAGGGGGCTCAGGCGCGTCTCGATCGGGCCGATGGCCGGGATCGGGATCGGGCATCCGTTGAGAGTCGCCTGAAGCCGGTGCTGCTCAAGGATGCGGTAGGAGCCATCTGGGAGCACGTGGCGCACATCCTGCGTGGTGACGCCGCGGATCTCCGCGCGCAAGCGGAGCGTGACGGATGAGGAAGTGCCCGGCTGCACGCGGAAGGTGCCTGTTGCGGTGACCGCGCGAGTGTAGGCGGATCGGTCGCCTTCCTGAAGGCGATAGCGGAGGAGCAGGGCCTCGCCGGCATGCGCCTGGTTCCCAAGGAGGAGGAAGCTCGCAAGCAGCAATCGCACCGCCGTGGAAGCGCCCGCTGCCGCGCGGCGGGCCGGAGGGTAGTTCTCCATAGCCCCTCAATCACGTTCCAGGTCCGGCGCAAGCCGGGGGGAAGCCTGCATGAACTCTGCCAGCATCGCGGGAGAAAGAGGAAGCCGCGCTCGCGCGCCGAAAGCGCTCCGCAGGAGAGGGACGTCGGCACAGGCTGAGTCTTGGTCGGCCCCCGGTTGACCCGTAGCCCTTGGGGGTGCCGGCGTTCGAAGGAGAGTTCGGATGCAAGCAGGGTATGCTCAGATCGATATCACCCCCCCGCCCGGAGAGGAACTGACGGGCTACGGCTACTTCTTGAACCGCTACGCCACCGGGGCGTTGGATCCCCTAATGGCCCGCGCGGTCGCCCTGAGTGACGGCGAGCGCCGGGCTGTGATCGTTCAGATCGATCTGCTGTGCCTCTCCAAGGAGATGGCACACGCGATTCGCGCCGAGGCAGAGGAGCGCCTCGGGCTGCCGCGCGAGTACCTGCTGCTCCATTGCACGCACACGCACACCGGGCCGGCAGCGCGTCCCCTCTATGGATGCGGGATGCCCTCTGACGACTATCTGCCAGTGCTCCGCCAAGGAGTGTTGGCGGCCATCGAGGGCGCGCTCGCGGATCTGCGTCCCGTCGGCCGCGCCATGCGCTTCGAGGCAGACTTTGCCGAGGGATTCGCGTTCAATCGTGTTGGCGGCACCGACCTAGACACGCATGTGAGAGGGTGCCAGCTGGAGATCCCCGGTGCGCGGCCCATCTACCTCCTCTCGTATGCCTGCCACCCGGTGACGCTCGGGCGCGCCGCGCATTGCTCGGCCGATTATCCCGGGGCGCTGATGGCCGAAATGAACGCCTATGGCATCCGGGCGCTCTATCTGAACGGGTGCTGTGGCGACGTCAATCCACTCACCCGAAGCGGGCCATGGGTTCATGGGACTCCGGAGACCGTGCGCATCTATGGGCGCGATCTGGCGGCGGCGTTCCGGCGCGCCGCGTCGTCCGGCGTTGCCTGGGAGCCGGGCCCCATCCGTGCTGCCTCGCGCCTGGTACCCCTTCAGCCAGCTCTGCCCGAGCGCCCCGAGTTGGAAACGGCGCTGGGAGAGGCGCGCGCCGCGTTGCGCACGCATGTGGCGGATGGCCCTCAGCGAGTCAATGCGATCTGGTATGAGCGGATGATCCACATCCTGGATTCAGGCTCGCTCGCGGAGGAGATGGCCGCCGAGATCCAGGCGGTGGCGTGTGGAGACGTCGTCTTTGTCGGCCTGGGGGCGGAGACGTTCACTCGCCTGGGCCAGATTATCCGAGAGGCCGCGCCGGATCGGCACCTGATGATTGCCGCGACAAGCAACGGGGTCGTAGGCTACATCGCGTCTCGCGAGGATGTGGAGAAGGGCGGCTATGCCTCCACCGCGGCGTGCAAGATCTATGGGATGCCGCTTCCCGCTCCAGGAGCGGGCGAGGAGTGGGCCGCGGAGGGAGCGCGCATTGTCCAAAGCGTGATGTGACCCGGGGGCTGGGGCGCCTGTTCGGCGCCAACGCCCGGCAGGAGCCCCAGCCGCGATAGCCGAAAAGAGTGTTCAGAGTCTAGTCGGCAAAGCCCGGGGCGCTGCGCGTTCTGCGATGGCCGGCAAAGGCCGTTCCATTTCTTCGTGCGCGGCCATTGCTCCTCTGCCGGCGCCAGCGGCAGCGATTGCTGGGGTGAGAGCGGTTGGATGCTATCGGACGGAGGGTTATGATGAGGAAGGGCAACGGGTTTACGCTGATTGAGCTGCTCGTCGTCATCGCCATTATTGCCATTCTGGCGGCGATCCTGTTCCCTGTGTTCGCCCGGGCGAGGGAGAACGCACGTAAGGCCAACTGCCTGTCGAACCTGAAGCAGCTCGCGACGGCAGCCCTGGCCTACGCGCAGGATTACGATGAGAATCTGGTCAAGTGCTACGAGGCGCGGAGTTCTGGCGGCGGCTACACCTACACCACGCGGTGGTACTGGGAGAGTGCATCCAACCCTGGCATGCTCGCTCCCTACATCAAGAACACCCAGATCTTCAAGTGCCCATCCGGGGGCGCCTACGGTGCTAACCGGACTGTCTTCAGAGACGGCACCACGGCGACGAACCTCGCTCAGATCATGGAGCCGGCGGAGACCGTGATGCTGGGCGACATGCTCGGCAACGGCGGAGACCCGTACACGGGTACCGGTGGAGCCACCCACAACGGCGGCCAGATTGCCCCGCCGTCAAAGATACCCAACTATGGGCCAGGCACCCAGTGTAACGGCAGGGGCCTGGTTGCCATCCGGCACAGCGGTATGGCCAACTTCGCCTTCGTGGACGGCCACGTGAAGACGATGAAGTGGGAGGCCACCGAGACCCCCAAGAATATGTGGGACCTCCAGTAGCTCGATGGGGGATGCAGCACGCGATGCTGCATCCCCTTCCCCGTAGGAACCGGGAGTGCTTCGTCCTGCGCGGGAGAGGAGCGTATCCCGGTTTCATCCCCCCGCATCCAGGCTCCCGGAACGTGATCGCCTGCTCCCTCTCCGCCTCTCCACCCAGCCGAGCCTTGCGTGCCCAGGCGAGTCTCCGGGCTCCGCCAGCTCCCCCATCTCATCGCCGCGCGACTTTCTGCGTCGAGGCATCCGGCGGCCTACCCAAGAAGTGAGTGCCTCAATGGCCGCACCGCCTCGCTTTCTGGTCACTGACGGCTGCATATGAGGGCAGTCCTCGATGCAGGGAGCCTTGGGTACTCGCGGATGAGTGGTTGGCGCGGTGGCACAGGAGGGAAACGAGTGGGTGTTGGTACGCGCCCGGGGCGCGTTCCCTGAAGGGACGCGCCCCGGAGAAACGCTCGATCCGGCCCGCGTGAGCGGCACTGGAGGCTGGATCAATCAGGGAAGACAGGCGGCGGCGGCACGGTATCCCCCGGATCTGGCGGGAGGACGGTGAGCGTGCCGGCAGCGTGGTTGGGAGACACGTTGCCGCGGGTGTCCGTCGCCCGTACGGAAACCGTGTAGGTGACGCTAGCCGTGGTGCTTGAGTTAGCGGACGCTCCCCACGTGGCTGAATAGGTGGTGCCCGTCGTCTGGGCGAGCTCCACCGTTTCTGTGGAGCCCCCTGGCCCCTGCACCGTGGCGATCACCGACGAGATTCCGGAGGCATCGGTCACCTCGGCGCTGATCGTCACCACGCCGCCCCGGAAATCGAGGGTGGTAGGCGAGAGCCGCGGGTTGCTGATGGTGGGAGCCTGGGTGTCTACCATCCCGCCGGAGGAGCTGCCCCCGGAGGAGGTGCCGCCGGAGGAGGAGCCTCCACCAGCGCTGCTATCGCCGCCCCCACCCCCACAACCGAGAAGGCCGACCGAGAGTGCAAGTGCCATTGCACACACAACTAAGGATCTCATTGCTTGGCGGATCTCCTTCCGTCACAGGCGACGCCGGGAGGTCGCCCATAACTGGCCCCTATCGGCCCCACCTATCGCGTGCCGCCCCGGGTGCGCTCGCCCTGCGCGCGCTCGCTGGGCCAGGCTATGCCGCCGGGCGGTGGAGGCGCCGTGCTCTGGCCGGCGCTATCGCCGCTTCTTCTCTCGGGGCGCCCAGGGGGCACCCACGAGGAGCGTGGAGAAGCCTCTGGCCTAGATGCGACGGGCGGCGACCAGGGTGTTGTAAAACTTGGGCTCGGTGATCGCGCTCACTACGACGGCGCCGGCACCTCCCGAGGCATGGATGAAGCGTCCTCCGCCGATGTAAATGCCGGTGTGATCGATCACCTGCCCCTTCGAACTGAAGTAAAGGCGGTCCCCCGGAGCCAGCTCACCCCAGCGCACGGCCCGGCCGACGTTAATCTGCTCGCGAGCCACGCGGGGCAATGTGACCCCCATGCGAGCGAAGACCGCCTTGACGAAGCCAGAGCAGTCTAGCCCCTTGCGAGTGTTCCCGCCCCACACGTAGGGAACACCGATGTACTCCATCGCGATCTGGACGATGCGATGGCTCGCCTTCTGTTGCGCCGGGTCGATGTTGACGGCTTGATCATGGAGTTCGACCCGACTTTTCTCGACAAAGCCGTACGAGCGGTCGATCATGAGAACCGCGTAGTACTTCTTCGTCTGCCCCACGAGGCCAAGCGCGGTGCCCTTATCGCAACGGAAGAGCACCGGGCTGTTCGAGGTGGCCTGGCGATAGATCGGGGTGCCATCCTTGAGCACGATGCCGAGCCGCGGCTCGGTCTTGGCGGTGCTGCTCTGAGAGGCGCTCGTCGGCTTCTGACTTGCCTGCGCCACTTGAATGCCGCCGGGCACTCCGTCGGCGCGCTCAACGCCCTTCGCCAGGCCAGGCGCTCCGTACGAGGCGACCACGCCCGGGAGGGGCGTGGCGGTTGCCTCGTGTACCGCTTCCAGGGTGATAGAGAGGTCACCGCTGTTGGCGTGCGCGTGGATCGGTGCGGCAACCCCTAGCGTTGCGAGCAGGCATCCCACACGGCATCCCCACCAACTCCATCGCAACATTCTGGCTTCGCTTGTCCCCATCGCACTTCAGTTGGCGGGCCCCGGGGCGAGGCCCGCTCGCAATCCGATCCTGCGCCGTGCGAAGCGAACTAACGCTTCGAGAACTGGAACCCGCGGCGCGCGCGCTTTCGTCCGTACTTCTTGCGCTCTTTCACCCTCGGGTCGCGGGTGAGGAAGCCCAGACGCCGGAGCGTCGGCTTCAGGTTATCATCCGCGATGACGAGCGCCTTGGCAATCCCGTGGCGGATCGCGCCCGCCTGACCGGAGATGCCGCCGCCGAGCGTCTTGGCGATTACGTCGAAGCGTTCGGCGCTTCCGGTGACTTCAAACGGCTGGCGAACAATCATCTCGAGCGCGCGCCGGCCCAAAAAGCTCTCGAGAGAGCGACCATTGACGGTTACGTTGCCGGATCCGGGAGTGAGCCACACCTTCGCGGTGGCATTCTTCCGGTGACCGGTGGCATAGTAACGAATTCCCTCAGCCAAGGATTCTCCTCCTCCTAATGGACGAGCAAAGAGCGCGCTTGGTTCGCTCTATCACCCTTCCCTCTATAAGCACTCGCGAAACCGGCCGTGCGGGGGGCGCTTGGATCAACCTTCCCACTCAAGCGGCTTGGGCATCTGCGCGGCATGTGGGTGCTCGGCGCCCGCATACACCTTCAACTTCTGGATCATCTGGGCTCCCAGCTTGTTGTGCGGGAGCATGCCCTTCACGGCGCGCATCATCAACTGCTCGGGGTGCGCGGCCATCACCTTCCCCTTGGTGGTGGACTTCAGGCCGCCCGGATACCCGGAGTGCCGATAGATCGGCTCGTCGGCCTTGTTGCCGGTCAGGACGGCCTTCTCGGCGTTGATGATGACGACATGGTCGCCCGTATCCACGTTGGGGGTAAACGTGGGCTTGTGCTTCCCGCGCAGGATGGCAGCGGCGCGCGTGGCGACGCGGCCCAGCGGCTTGCCGGCGGCGTCAATCACAAACCACTCTCGTTCGATCTCGCGTGGCTTCGCCACGTAGGTCTTCATCTACAATCCTCCTCAATAGTTCACGCGAGCCAGGCAAAGCCCCTGCGGGGGCGCTGCAGCGCTCGCCGCCGCGCGCGACCGCGCGGCGAGAATGCGCTCGATATCTTCCGGGGCGAGCTTCCCCCGCCCCACGTCAATCAAAGTACCCATCACGGCACGCACCATGCCACGCAGGAAGGCATTTGCATGCACCACGGTGATCAGCAGGCCGCGTTTGCGACGGCAGCGCACCAGAAACACGGTGCGCATGGTGTTCGCCTGCGCCCCGGCCTCAACACAAAAGGAACGAAAGTCGCGATTGCCCCGCAGGTAGGTCGCGGCGCGGTTCATCGCCGCCACGTCCAGCGGCCGGGGATAGTGATGCGTGAAGCGCCGCGTGAACACCGAGGGATAATCGCGGGTGGCCAGGACGTAGTAGTACACCCGGCTTCGCGCGGAGAAGCGCGCGCTGAACCGGGGGGCCACCTGGGCCGCGGCGTAGGCCACGATGCTCTTGGGCACGACGCTGTTCAACGCGGGGCAGATCCGCTCCTCGGGAATGCGCGCCGTTGTCCGAAAGTTGATCACCTGCGCCGCCGCATGCACCCCGGTGTCGGTTCGCCCCGCGGCCGTGATCCGCACCGGGTGCTTCAGGAGGCGCTCCAATCCCTCCTCCAGCGTCTGCTGCACGGTGGGGATCTGTGCCTGCCGCTGGAAGCCGAGGAACTCCGTGCCGTCGTATTGCAGGAGGACGGCAATGTTACGGCGTCCCTCGGCGTCGCGCTCATCGCTGCGCGGCAGCGTGGCGAGGAAGCGGTCCGGGCAGATCACGGCGTCTCCACGTCACTCTATCAAGGTGCTATCCGGCGGGCGGCAGGCGCCTCTCCGCCGCGACCAGCAGCTCAGCCTTCCACCAGCTCGAGCCGCACGCGCTCGGCGGCATCGCCACGGCGCGGACCGATCTTGACCAGGCGAGTGTAGCCACCCGGGCGATCGGTGTAGCGCGGGGCGATCTCCGTGAAGAGCTTGGTCACCAGGGTCTCGCCGCGGGCATTCCCGCCCAAAAGGCGCCGCGTCTGGCGGCGGTTGTGCAGGGTGTCCTCGCGCGCGGTAGAGATGATCTTCTCCACCATGCGCTGCGTCTCACGGCCACGTCCGGCCGTCGTCTCAATGGCCTCGTGCTCGATGACCGCCTGCACGAGGTTCTTCAGCAGGGCCATTCGCTGGTCGCTTGGAAGCCCCAGTTTACGCCCCGAGACACGATGTCGCATCTGTTCCTCCTCCTACGAGCCAGGGGGCCTCATGCCTCCGCTGGCTTCTCCTCGGTTGCAGCTACCGGGCTTTCCTCAGTCGCTTTGGCTTCCACCTCTTCGGCTTCCTCGCGGCCCGCGCGCGCCGTCTCGGCACTTTCCTTGCCGCTGGCAAGCTCCAGCCCATACTGCTCCAGCTTCTCCTTGACCTCGCTCAGCGACTTCTTCCCGAAGTGGCGCGTGGCCAAGAGCTCTTCCTCCGTGCGCTGCAGCAGATCCTCCAGGGTTTCGATCCCCTGGTTGCGCAGGCAGTTGGAGGTACGCACAGAGAAATCCAGGTCCTCAATCCGGGTGTTCAGCGCACGCTGCTTGCTTGCGCGGCTCGCCGCTGCACCCGGGCCCGCCGCCGCGGCCTCGGTCTCTTCCCCAACCTCGAAGAAGAGGTGCAGGTAGCTATCGAGAACGCGCGCGGCTTGAGAGAGCGCGGACATCGGATCGATCGTGCCGTTGGTCCAGATCTCCAGGGTCAGCCGGTCGAAGTCGGTCTTATGGCCGACGCGCGTGGGCTCAACGGCATACGTCACCTTGGGAACCGGGGTGAAGATCGACGCCACGGAGATCTCGCCAATGATCTCGTCGCGGCGATTGTGCTTCTCCGCGGGCACATAGCCCTTGCCACGTTCGACGATCATCTCCATGCGGAGACGGCCGTCGGCGGCGAGGGTGGCGATGTGCGCACCCTTGTTAACAATCTCGACCTCGGGGGGAGTCTCGATGTCCGCGGCGGTCACCTCGCCCTCGCCCTCACGGTCGATCACAAGCCGGATTGGCTCCGGCTCGGCCCCCTCCTGGCTCTCCGTCTCCTGCTCTCCATCACTCGTGATTTTGATAGCAAGGTTCTTCAAGTTCAGGATGATATCGGTAGCATCCTCAGCCACACCCGGGATGGTGGAGAACTCGTGCTGGACACCATCGATCTTGACGGTGGTGATCGCCGCCCCCTGAATGGAGGAGAGGAGCACCCGCCGCAGCGAGTTGCCGATCGTGGTGCCAAACCCCCGCTCGAGGGGCTCGACCACGAATCGGCCGTATGTGTCTTCCACCTTCACCGCGTGGATCTTCGGCGCAATGGTCTCCACGTGGAACTCCTTCCGGAGCAACGGCAGGCGCGACGCAATGGAGCCGGTGCCGGGCTTTT
>DUUU01000127.1 GCA_012841485.1 Armatimonadota bacterium | reverse complement strand
TGCGCCGGCGGAAGTGGTCCGGGAAGAGGCGATAATAGCCGGCCAGCGCCGAGCGGAAATGCCAGCGCGGGTCGGTGGGATAGAGGACCACCGAGAAGGGAGCCCTCATGCGCATCTCCGGGCGAGCGTGGCGGCTGAAGCCAAAGGGGAAGCGGATGGTCACCGCCTTCTCCTCGGGAAGCGCCCGGAACTCCGCAACGCAGAGCCGGTCGGCATGGAGGCCGATACCCAGGTCATCACTCTCGGTCGCAAGCGTGCGCAATGATGCAATCGGCAGCTTATTTAGCAGCCGGGCGGGCAGCAAAAGCGGGTTCTCGATGCCGTCTCCCAGAGGAAGCGTCACGCCTTCGATCCGGAGGTGCAGGTCCACCACCGTATCCTCGGTGCCGGCGGCGATCACGGCGCCCTCCAGCCAGAGCGCCCCGTCCCGAGGCGTGAGCTTCGCCTCGACGCGGAACTTCGCCGGGTCGGCGGGCGCTTTTGATCGTGGGTCGATCAGCCGGAACGAAGTGGCCACCCCGGGGAGCGTCTCGCCCCTCACGCTAAGGGAGCGGATCGCCTGCCCCTCCCAGGTCGCGCGGAAGCCGTTTCCGGCATTCACGGTTGCCCCATGCGCGCTCCCGCAGAGCGCGGCAGATACAGCAATGCTCAAAAACCAGGCCGTTGCTCTCATCATGCCCACCTGGTTCGACAGGGCTGCCCGTTTTCCTCCTCTGAGCGACGGACAGGCGGTCGAGCAGCGCGCGGGCGCTCCCACGCGGAGTGTCTGGCGAAGGAGGAGCGGCGACCCGCCGCGAACTCTCTCATAGCGATGGCAGAAAGCCGGGAGGTACGCTCAGGGTGCTCCGCCATGATCTACTTCGATAACGCCGCGACGTCGTGGCCGAAGCCACCGGGCATCGCCGCGGCAATGGCGCGCTACCTCGAGGAGGTGGGCGCCAGCCCGGGGCGCTCGGGGCATCGCCTGGCGATTGCGGCCGCGCGCGCCCTCTTTTCCGCGCGCGAAGCGGTGGCCCAGCTCTTCCACTTCGATGACCCGCTGCGCGTCGTCTTCGCAACCAACGCCACGGAGGCGCTAAACCTGTCACTGACCGGGCTGCTGCGCCCCGGGGACCACGTGGTCACCAGCAGCGTGGAGCACAACTCCATGATGCGCCCGCTCCGCGCCCTGCAGAAGAACGGGGTGGAGGTGACCGTGGTGCCCTGCTCGCGCGAGGGCGTGCTCGATCCCAACCGGCTGGAGTTCGCGATCTCTCCCCGGACGCGGCTGATCGCGCTCACCCACGCATCCAACGTCACGGGCACGCTCCTGCCCGTCGCCGAGGCCGGCCAGCTCGCTCGCGAACACGGTGCGCTACTCCTGGTCGATGCTGCTCAGAGCGCCGGCGCCTGCCCCATCGACGTCACCGCCGATGGCATCGACCTGCTCGCTTTCACCGGGCACAAGTCGCTCTATGGACCCACCGGCACCGGCGGGCTGCTCCTGGGCGAGCGCGTGGACCCATCGCAGCTCCAGCCGCTCATCCGGGGCGGCACCGGCAGCCACTCGGAGCATGAGGAACAGCCGGAGTTCCTGCCCGACCGCTACGAGAGCGGCACGCCCAACGCGGTGGGCGTGGCCGGACTGGACGCCGGCGTTCGCTGGGTGCTTGGACGCGGCGTGGAGAGGATCCGCACGCACGAGGTCGCCCTCACCCGGCAGCTGATCGAGGGGCTTTCGGCGATTCCAGGAGTGACACTCTACGGCACGCGCGACGCGGAGCGGCAGACGGCCACTCTCTCTTTCACGATTGCCGGCAAAGACCCCGCGGAGGTGAGCGTGCGCCTCGATGAGAACTTCGGCATCCTCTGCCGGGCCGGGCTGCACTGCGCTCCGGCGGCGCACCGGACGCTCGGCACCTTCCCGCAAGGCACGATCCGGTTCAGCCTGGGCGCCTTCAACACGCCCGAGGAGGTCGCCACCGCGGTGGCCGCCGTGGTGGAGGTGGCGCGGTGAACGCGGGGGCCTACACCCTTCTCCTGGTGGGCTCCACCCAGCGCGCGCTGCGTGCCGAGCAGCTCCTTCAGGAGGCCGGGATCGCGTGCAAGCTGATCCCGGTGCCGCGCCAGATCCGCTCGGATTGCGGCCTCTGCCTGCGCGTGGCCCGCGCCGATTCTGCCGCGGCGCTGCAGGTGCTGCGCGCCGCCGGCCTAGATGAAGTGACCGCGCACGATCTCTAATCTCGGAGTGGCCGCGCCTGGCGCGGCACGAGAGGAGGCAATGATGGCAAAGGTAGTCGACGCGCGCGGGTTGCCGTGCCCGCAACCGGTGATAGCAACGCGCAACGCCTTGCGCGAGAGCGAAGCCGTCACCGTGATCCTGGATGACGAGATCGCCCGGCAGAACGTGACGCGCATGGCCGAGCGGGCCGGGTATCGCGTGGAAACAAGCACGCGCGACGACGGCATCTATCTCCAGATTTACAAGGAAGGCGCCGCGCCAGAGCCCGTATCCACGCCCGAAGCCGCACCATCGGCGGGAGACCCGCTGGTCCTCCTGGTCGCCAGCGAATGCATCGGCCGCGGCGATGACGAGCTGGGGCGAATCCTTGCCCGATCCTTCTTTCACGCGCTGTGCGAGGCGGAGCCGCTTCCAGAGAGGATTTTCTTCCTCAATAGCGGGGTGAAGCTCGCCGTCGAGGGCTCGCCGGTGCTGGACGACCTGCGCGCCCTGTCCGAGCGCGGGGTCACCCTCCTCGCCTGCGGCACCTGCCTGGAGTTCTACGGGCTGAAGGAGAAACTCGCCGTTGGCGAAATCACGAATATGTACGCGATTGCCGAGGCGCTGATGGGCGCCGGCAAAGCGGTGAGGCTATGACGCGAGAAGAGATTCGCCTGACATCGATGAGCCGGGCGGCCGGTTGTGCCGCGAAAGCAGGCCCAGAGGCCCTGGCGCACGTGCTGCGCCCGCTGCAAGCCCTGTTCCCGGCCGAGCGCTTCCCGGCGCTGCAGGTTGGCCTGGAGGTGACCGACGACGCCGCGGTCTATCGGATCACCGACGATCTCGCCATCATTCAGACGGTCGATTTCTTCACGCCAATCGTCGATGACCCGCACGACTACGGCGCGATCGCCGCGGCCAACGCGATGAGCGACGTCTACGCCATGGGTGGAGAGGTCGTGCTGGCGCTCAACGTCTGCTGCCTGCCGGGTACGCTTCCGGAGGAGATCGCCGCCGAGATCCTGCGCGGAGGCGCCGAGAAGGTGCTCGAGGCGGGTGGCGTGCTGGCCGGCGGGCACACGGTCGATGACGACGAGCCGAAGTACGGCCTAGCCGTCATGGGCACCGTTCACCCCGACCGCGTCCTCACCAAAGGCGGGGCGCGCCCGGGAGACGCACTCGTGCTGACGAAGCCGCTGGGCGTGGGGATGATCACAACAGTGCTCAAAGCTGGCGTGGCCGACCCGGAGCACGTTGGCCCAGCAGTCGATTCCATGAAGAGGCTGAACCGCGAGGCGTCGCGGCTCATCCGGGAGGCCGGCGCGCATGCCGCCACGGATATCACCGGGTTCTCGCTGCTGGGCCACGCCTGGGAGATGGCCGAGCGGAGTGGGGCGCGCCTGCGCTTCGAGTTCGACCGGCTCCCCTTCCTGGAGGGGGCGCGCCGCTACGCGGAAGAGTGGCTCTTCCCCGGGGGCACCTGCCGCAACGAGAAGGCGTATGCCTCCCACGTCACGTTCGCGGACCGCATCCCTGAGGAGATGCGCCAGCTCCTCTTCACCCCGGAGACTTCCGGTGGCCTCCTCGCCGCCATTCCCCCCGAGAAGGCCGAATTGCTAGAAGCGCGCTTCGCCGAGGCCGGCCACTTCTTCCGCCGCGTCGGCGAAGTGACCGAAGGCACCGGCGTCACGGTGGAGTGAGCCGCGTCTCCCGACGCTACGCGAACACCTCCAGGAGAGCGTCGGCGATGCGCGCACGGGCGCGGTCCTGTTCCGGCTTGCAGCCCGTGCCGTACTCCGGGTGGATCCGATTCGTGAGGACAAGGAGAAAGAGCCCCTGCTCCGGGTCGATCCAGAGCGACTGCCCGGTAAAGCCCCCATGCCCATAAGCGCGCGGCGAGAGCCGCGACGGGCGGTGCTCGGCACGCTGGTTGAGGCACCAGAGGAAGCCCCACTCTGGGAAGCCCGGCCCGGTCCACGGCTGGGTGACGTCGTCGATCACGCGCTCCGAGAGGATCCGGGTGTCGCCCAGCTCCCCGCCGCCAAGCATCATGCGCGCGAACCGGGTCAAATCGGCCGCCGTGGTGAAGAGCCCGGCGTTGCCGATGGCGCGGCCTGCCATTCGGCTGTCGAAATTGTGGGAGATCCCCAGGGGAACGCCGCGCGGGCCGCCGACCACGCGCTCGGACGGGGGCACCAGGTTGAAGACGCTCTCGCTCATCCCAAGTGGCCGGAAGATTCGCCGGGTGCAGAACTCGCCGAAGGGCATTCCGGTGACGCGCTCCACGATAGTCCCGAGGAGGATGGCGTTGTAGCACGCATACTCGTGGCGCGCGCCCGGCTCGCTGGTGGGAGACTCCTCAAGGAGCGCCTGGAAGAAGGCGTCGCCACTCGCCCGGCGGCCGATCTGGGGCGCGGCGCGAAATCCCGAGGTGTGCGACGCCAGGTGGCGCAGCGTGATCTTCTTGGCGCCTTGGGCGCGGTGGGCAGGAAGATACTCGGTCATCGGTGCGTCGGGATCCAGGCGGCCTTCATCCACGCAGATCGCGCACGCCGTCGCTGTAGCCACGACTTTGGTAACGCTCGCCACGTCGAAGAGCGAATCGCGGCGCATCGCCACGGGCTCCGGCTCCACCTGGGCCAGGCCAAACGCCTCGTGGTAGAGGATGCGCTCGCGGTCGCCAAGCAACACCACCGCGCCGGTGAACAGCCCCGCGTCAAACTCGCGCCGGACCGCTTCTTCAACCTGCCGCAGTGAAGCCGGGCCGCCAGATGGTACCGGACAGGTTCGATCGGTCATCTGCTCCTCCATGCCGAAACTGCGCCTCGAACGGGTAGAGAGGGCAAGCACTAAAACTGGCTTCCATGCGGCGCGCACGCCCTCCTTCTGGAAAGAAAGCATCCCCTCGGCGTGCGGGAAACGGAGCAGGAGGTGGGGCTTGCTGTGGTGTACTCTATCACCGGGCGTCAGGCCAGGCCCTGCGGCGCCGCCAGGCAGGTGGCGCTCGAGCGTGCTCTCGGCACCCGCCCGAGCCGCCATGGATCGCATCAAAGCGGTGCTCGCACCCTGCACGCGCGCTGGTCACGCCCGCGACAAGCAAGGCGCATCCGATCGGCTCGGGAGAGTAGGAGGCCCATCATGCCAAAGCCGTTGAACGCCGGGCGCGGAATCCCTTCCACGATCCTCAAGTTGCTCGCGGCTACCGCACTTGCCTTCCTAACCACCAGCCACGCGCTGTCAGCGCCAGCCACAAGACAGGCAGGCGGATCCTGGATACTCGAGAACGCGACGCTGCGCGTGGAGATCGACCCTCCGGCCGGGCGCTACCAGGTGCTCGACAAGCGCGCTCGTTTCACCTGGCGTGGGCCGGACGGCGACGCGAGTCAGGCAACCCGGATCCTCCTTCCGAAGGTGACCACTCCCCCCAAGATTGATGGCGACCTCTCCGAATGGGCCCACATCGGAACCCCGCTCGCCATCCCGGAAGGGAAGGAGGGGGCCGATCCGGGCGCCCGCTTGCGCGCCGCGTGGGGCCCGGCCGGGCTCTACCTGGCGGTTGCCGTGAAGGATCGCCGCTTCGTCACTTGCGCCCCGGATGAGACGAGGTGGTGGGAGAAAGACAGCGTCGAGTTCTGGATCCATGAGACGCAGTACGCCGTGCGCTTCGGCACGTGGGGCGCCAACATCTGGGCCGCGTCTGGAGACGTTCGCGATGCCTCGGTGGACTTCGCGGAGACGGCCGATGGCTACACGGTGGAGGTGCTGATGCCCGCGCGTCTCCTGGGCGCAGCGAAAAGCCCCGGAGGCCTGTTTCGTCTGGCCGTCGGCGTAAACGATGCCGACGACGCGAACGGACGCAAGGCGCAGATTTACTTCCCCGCGTCGTGGCAGCACTCCAACTCCGAGACGTTCGCCATCGCCGTCTTGGGCGATGAAAAGGGCGAGATGCCGCCGGTCGCTGGCGATGCAAAACCAGTGCTCACCCCAGTTTCTGGGAAGCAGGCGCCCGGCACCGCATCCTTCACCGGCAGCGTGCGCACAAAGGGCCAGGAGGTGCCGGTCACCACCACCTTCGCCCTCCTTGGCGACACGCCCGAGCTGCGCATCACCCTGGCCCCCGCCGATCCCGCCGCTCCGGTGGACAAGATGCGCGTCTTGCATCCGCTCGTCCTCGACGACCCGGAGGGCCGCGTTCTGGCAACGCCCTACAATGGCGGCATCGGCATTCCGACCGATGACCTCTCCTGGAGGGGCCGCGAGTGGCGACTGAGTGGGATGCTCGACATGCCGTGGGTAGGCCTCACCGATGGCACGAAGGGCTATCTGCTCCTCTGGGAGCTCCCCCGATCGTGTGATGATGGCCTCGCGCGTCTGGAAGGCGTGCTCGTCGGAGGCAAGACTCTTCTGGCGCCGGCGGCGTGGCATGCAGGCACCAAGGGCACGTTTGCCTACCCCCGGGTGATCCGCTACATCTTCATCCCGGGCGGCGGGCATGTGGCGATGTGCAAGCGCTTCCGCGAATATGCGCGCGAGCATGGCATCCTGAAGACTCTGCGCGAGAAGATGAAGCGCAAGCCGCAACTCGCGCGCCTGGCCGGCGCCCCCGACGTGTGGGGCCGCAGCGACCTGAAGTTCTGCCGCGAGGCGAAGGCCGCCGGGATCGACCGGCT
>DUUU01000126.1 GCA_012841485.1 Armatimonadota bacterium | reverse complement strand
TGATCTCGCCTGCGCTTGCTCGTCAATGCTGTTGACACCACGACCCAGCGGTACTATACTGACATGGGGGAGTCCGGGGAACAGCCTGTCGTGCCGGGCAGGGTGAGGATTGAACGAAAGAGCATGCCGCGCTATACCGTCATTGTCGAGTGGGATGAGGAAGGCGGGTGCTGGGTGGGCTGCGTGCCCGCCCTGAACTGGCTTGCCGACCAGGGCGCCACCCAGGAGGAGCTGCGCGAGCGCATCCGGGAAGCCGCCACTGGATACCTTGAGCTCCTCCAGGAGCTGGGCGAACCCATCCCCGAAGGCGATCCCCCCCGGCCCGCTCATCCCACCCTGGCGGCGGGTGCCGGAACCTGCTGAGGTTACCGTCGGCAACGTTTCGCTCGCCTTCGTGCCAGCATGATCCGCGCGCCCCGCGTCACCGCGCAGGAGCTCATCGCCGCACCGATTTCACACTCGCCAAGGTTCGCGGCAGCCCCCACTACTTCGTCAAGGAACGCGCGAAAGTCACCGTGCCAGTCCATTCGGGCAAGACCCTCTCGCTGTCGCTTCTGCTCTCCATTCTGCGCCAAGCCGGCCTCACCATGGACGAGCTCCTCGATGGTTGACTGGGCAGGGCGACGCTATGCGATTACCCCTCGCCGGCGAGGAAATCACCAACGAGGAAGATGGCCGGCCCGTCGCAGCCTTCGCGACCAGAGACGCCGGACCTTGCGCCGGCGCCTCGCGCCGATCGCGCTCTTGCTGGCACCAGGCGTTGATCCCAGGGATCGCGCATGGTATAATGTCCCCGTTGGGCGCCCTACAGCCGACTGCGGATGCCATCGCCGCGCGAGGTGATGCACGGCCATCGGAGAGGGGGGCCTCTATCGTTATGCGCCGCGCGGAGAGTAGGCACGGGCGGGCATGGTACACGGACCGGCGGATTGAGGCATTGCATGGTGTCGCAGGCGCGGCTTGTCGAGATCTTCAGCAGCATCCAGGGGGAGTCGGAGCTCATCGGGCACCGCCAGATCTTCTTGCGCTTCCTCGGGTGCAACCTCCGTTGCGACTACTGCGATACCCCCGAGACGCTCTCTGCCAGACAGAGCCTGCCGCTGTGCCGGATCGAGCGCACGCCCGGATGCGGAGACTTCGAGTATCGCGAGAATCCGCTCTCGCTAGGTGACGTGCGCGAAGCGGTGGCGCGTCTGAATCGGGTGCGCCATCACTCGGTCGCCTTGACAGGGGGCGAGCCGCTCCTCCAGGCGGATTCCATCGTCGCGCTGTTGCCCGCCTTGCGCGATCTGGGCCTGCGCGTCTACCTCGAGACGAATGGGACGCTTCCTGACCGTCTCGACTGGGTGCTTGATGGAGTCGATATAATCGGCATGGACGTGAAGCTGCCCTCGGTTGCGGGGGAGAGTGCCCACAACCTTCTAGAGCGGCACCAGAGCTTCCTAGCACGCGCCCATCGCAAAGAGCTCTTTGTGAAGATCGTGGTCGGAGATGCGACACCGGACGCGGAGCTGGAAGCGGCGGTGCGCATGATCGCCGGGGTGGACCGCGCGCTCCCAATCACCCTACAGCCCGTCACTCCCCGGGGACCGGTGGTCTACCCACCATCGGGATCGCGGTTGTTGGAGATGCAGGCGCTGGCGCAGCGTCATACCGATACGGTGCGAGTGATCCCGCAGGCGCATCATCTGATGGGGCTTCTCTGACGCGCAGAGCGCTGGATGAAAGGCACAACATGGATCTTTTTGATGCAATCAAGTTTGATAGTAACGGCTTGGTGACGGCGGTCGTGCAGGACGATGCCAGCGGCGAAGTGCTGATGGTGGCCTACATGAATCGGGAAGCCTTGGAGCAGACGCTCAAGACGGGGCGCGTCACCTTCTGGAGCCGCTCGCGGCGCGAGATGTGGGTCAAGGGCCTGACCTCCGGACACACGCAGACACTCAAGAGTATCGCGGTAGACTGCGACGGAGATGCGCTCCTGGTTCGCGTGGATCAGGTGGGTGGGGCGTGCCACGAGGGCTACCGCACCTGCTTCTTCCGGCGCGCGGGCGCCGACCGCCAGCTGGAGGTCACGGGCGAGCGCCTCTTCGATCCAAAGCAGGTCTACCGAAAGTGACGGGGTGCCGATGTTGCGGCGAGCGTTGCTCATCTTGGCGGGGGTGGCCGTGGTGGTCGGGTCCGGATTGGCGGGCGTCTGGTTCGCCCGGTCTCCCGTTCGCCTGGGGCGCTCATCGCCGCTGACCCTGAGCGCCATCGTGGGTGCCGATGCCATCGTGGTGCATGCGGGGGCAACCGGCAAGGTGCGCCTGGTCGCCGTGAAAGAGGGCGACATGGTCCAGGCGGGCCAACTGATTGCCTGGCTGGAAGCGCCCGAGCTGCGCGACGCGGCGCGGGCAGCGGAAAAAGCGGTGCGCGATGCGCAGAGGCGCCTGGACGCGCTACGCTCCGGAAGGCCAAGTCGCGAGCGGTTGAAACTGGCGCGTGCCGAGGCAGAGGCCACCACGGCGCGGCGCGACCTTGAGCGCGCGGAAGAGCTTGGCCGGCAGGTTCCCGAACTCACCGAACGGGTGGCGGCTGCCCGGAGGGCGCTGGAGGAGGCGACGTTGCAGCTCGCATCCGCCGAGGCGGACGCGGCCCAGGGGAATGCGGCTTCTCTCTCCACTGCCGACACGGGGGGCGGAGTGGCCCTGGAGAGCAGCGGGGACGCTGAAGACGCGGAGGAAGCGCCGGCGGCCAGCCCGGTGCCCGATTTCTTGAGGGAAGCGCGCCGGCGCAAAGAGGCCGCCGAGCGCGCCCTGGCGAGGGCGGAAGAGCAGCTGAAGCGCGCAGAGCGGGCCGCCAGCCAGCTCGCCGCGCTTGCTGACCGTGTGTATGCCACCGCGACGGCGGCGGATGAAGCACGCAAAGAGCTCTCGGAACGCATCGCCGCAGAGGGTAGGGGCGGGAGTGAAGAGGAGCGGCTTCGCCGGGAGGTGCGCGAGGCGCAGGCCGTCGCGGCCCAGGCCCGGGCGCGTCTGAGAGAGGCGGTGGTCGTCGCCGCGGCAGGCGGCCTGGTGGAGCATGTGGCTGTGTCTGCTGGCCAGGAGCTCGCCGAGGGGGAGGCGATTGTCACTCTGCGCCAGCTCAATCCGGTTTGGGCAGAAGTCACTCTTGCCGCCAACGCGGTCAACCGCGTGCATCGGAAGCAGAAGGTGGCCCTCTCGATGCCCTCGTCGGCGGGGATCGCCGCCGTGGGTGAGATCGCGGCGATGGAGCCGCGAAGCACCGACCGAGAGAGCCCCTGGACGGTCCGGGTGGTCTTCCCGAACCCCAAGAACCAGTTTCTCCCCGGCACGGAGGTTCAGCTCACGTTTCGATAGGCGGGCGCTTTTCGCCCACTTCGAAAGCGTCGGAGGCGCGTAGTGGAGTCGTTTACGGGGGCAGTGGCATTCCTGGTCAAAGGCGGGCCGATCATGGTTCCCCTGCTGGCCGCTTCGCTTCTGGCGGTCGCCGTCACAATCGAGCGCGCGGTTGTATTGGCGCGCGCCTCGCGCGACAGCGGCCCGCTGATGCGCCACGTCCGGGAATCGCTCCAGCGGGGAGCCGTTGAAGAGGCGCAGCGTGCCTGCGAGGAGGCCAACACTCCGGTGGGCCGCGTGCTCGCTGCCGGGCTCAGGGCCCGCCGCCTCCCCCCAGAGCGCCTTGAGAAGGTCCTCGAAGAGGAGGCGCTTTCGGAGCTGCCTGCCCTGAACCGCCGGCTCGTGGTGCTTGATACGGTGATCACCATCGCGCCGCTCCTCGGCCTCTTGGGAACCGTCACCGGGATGATCCGCTCGTTCGGCATCATGGCGCTCTCGGGAATCGACCGTCCGCACGGCATCACCGGCGGCGTGGCCGAAGCCCTGATCGCCACCGCAGTCGGGCTCGCGATCGCGATCACCACGCTCATCGCATATAACTGGTTCACGGAGAAGGTGCGCGATATCACGTCGCAGATGGAGATCCGCGCGACGCAGCTCGTCAACCTGCTTGCCGAGGCGCGCGCCGAGCCCTGGAATGGCCGGCCTGGCGCCGATGGCCCCTGCTACGCGCGCGAAGCGCGCGCGGAGGCGGCCGAATGAGGCTGACCCGTCACGAGCAGAAGAAGGCGCGGATCGAGATCATCCCGATGATCGATACCATCTTCTTCCTGCTCGTTTTCTTCATGCTCGCCTCGTTGGCGATGACGCGCATGACCGGGGTGAAGGTCAACCTCCCGAAAGCGACCACCGCAGAGCGCACCACCGCCGCGAAGTTCGTGGTCACCCTCACCGCCACGGGGCGCTACTACGTCGAGAAGCAGCCCGCGGCCGATCTCGAGGCCCTCCGCGCGATGGTCGAGCGTCGAGTGCGTGAGAACCCGGGGGCCGTCGCCGTGATCAACGCGGATAAGTCGGTGCGACACGGCGAGGTGATCGCCTTGATGGATCTGGTCAAATCTGCCGGTGTGGAGCGGATGACGGTGGCCACGGAACCGAGGACGGGGGACCTCCGGTGAAAGACCGGCTGCTGTGCGCCAGCTTTGCAGGCGCCCTGTTGGTTCACCTGGGGGTCATCGCGGCCGGAGGCGCGCTCTCGCCCTATCTGGGCCACGCCGGGGAATCCGAGCCGATGCGCACCATTGAGATTGGCTTGCAGGCGCCGGAGCCCGCTCCGCCACCGGTGACGCCCCAGATGCCCCGCCCCGAGAAGCCGGCGCCCCAGGTTGCGCCCCGCGTCGCTCCTCCCCCTCCTGCGTCTCCCGCGCCCCCCATCACCACGCCTGCTCCCTCTCCGGGCCCTCCGGCCCCCCGCGATTCGGGGCGCCCCGTGCCTGCGCGCGTGGCGGCGTCCAGCCCGACGGCGCCACGGGAAGAGCCTGGAGGTGCGCTGAACGTGGGCACGCCAAGCGAGCGAGGGGAGATCGAGGGCCTGATCTCGGGGCGGACGCCCGTGGGGTGGGTGCCTGGAGACGACGCGGGGAAGGGTGCCGGGTCCGGATCGGGGGAGGGCGTTGGCCAGCCGGAGCCGCCCCCCCAACCGCTGCCGCAGCCCACTCCCGCGCCAGCAGCCAACCCCGTTCCGCCACCGCCGCCTCCGCAGCCACAGCCGCGCCGGGTGAGCGTCCGCGTGTGCGCGCTCTCGCGCCTGCGACCGAACCCCCATTGCCCGGAGAGTATCACCGTGCAGGTCGCAGAGGGAAGCGAGCCGGCCGGGGTCTGTCACCTCCACAAGCCCCCGCCACCCCCGGCCCCTCTGGCACTGCCACCGCCGAAGCCGGAGCCACGCCCGGAACCAGCTCCGGCGCCCGAGTCACCGCTCACGCCGGCGCGCCTGGTGCGCACGGTGAAGCCGCGCTATCCCAGTTCCGCGCTTCTCGGAAACCACGAAGGCGCGGTCTCGCTCAAGGTGGAAGTCCGCGCTGATGGGAGCCCCGGAGAGGTGGAAGTGGTTCGCTCCTCGGGAAGCCGCGCGCTGGATGCCGCGGCGGTGAAGGCGGTGAAGCAGTGGCGCTGGAAGCCGGCGAGGCGGGGCGACGAACCGGTCGTGTCCACCGCGCGCTGCCGCGTTCGCTTCGAGCTGGAGGAGTGAGGGGCGACCGGGGGCTACCCGGCGGGGGGAAGGCTGAAGTAGAACGCGGCGCCCCTCCCAGGGCGGGGATCCACCCAGATCCGGCCGCCATGCGCCTCGATCACGAGTTTGCAGTAGTGCAGCCCGAAGCCGGTGCCCCGGTTTGCCTGCGGCTGCCGGTAATCCTCGGGGTTCTTGAAGGCGTTGAAGAGGATCTCGGCGTCCTCCGGGTCGATGCCCTGACCATTGTCCGCCAAGCCCACGATCACCTCGCGCTTGCGGCCCACCGAGTGGACGCGGGCACTGATCACGATATCGGAACCAGGAGCATACTTCTCGGCGTTGCTCCTCAGGTTGCCAAAGACGCGGGTAAGATAGCGTTCATCTGCCCGTACGGGGGGAAGACCCTCCTCAATCTGCAGGGTGCAATGCCGTAGAAGCGCCGAGCGCTCGATGACCGCCTGCTGCGCGGAGAAGAAGGTGGCCAGGTCAACCGGCTTGCATTCGACGATCACCTGCGTATGCCCGGCGATGATCTGCGTCTCAACTTCGGCGGCGAGACGCCCGGCACGAAAGGCGGTATCGCGTGCCGCGAGGATGGCATCCGGGACCTCTTCGTGCTCCAGCGCGTGCATCTCCAGCTCGGTGTAGACAGAGGTGGCGAGGTTCTTGACATCGTGGAGCCCTGCTACGGCGCAGACGCGGAGCGCCTCGTACTCCTCGGCGAGGTGGGCGTGCTCGTGCATCTCTGTGACGAGGGAGGCGATCCACTGGCGCACATCGACGGCCGAGACGGTGGAGAGGAAGCGCTCCGTCCAGGCGATGGCGTCTGGTTGTGATCCGGCAGCGAACGCCTCTTTGAGCGCGGGAGCGGCGTCGCGCAGGCGGCCCTGGCGCGCCAGCTCAAAGCCGCAAAGCGCCATGCACTCCGCGGTCACCCGCGGCATGTTGCGTTGGTGGAGCATGGCGCGCAGCTTGCGCAGGCGGCGGGGCACCTCGGCAAACTGGTGCTGGCGCACGCGGTGCGCCAGGTCCACCGCCTGCCACTGAACGGTGGCGATCCAGGGGGGCACCGTGCGCAGGAGTGCCTCTGCCTGACGGATCGCCCGTGAGACCGCGCGCGCGTTGCCCTCGGCGAAGCGTGCCCATGCCAGGCTCACAAACGCCTCGGCGTGCATGGTTCCATCGTGAAGCGCCTTGGCCCCTCGGGCGGTCTCCTTGAGAAGCTTGATGGCGTCCTCGATACGGCCCTCCTCGAGAGCGGCTTGGCCGAGAAGCTGCCACGCCCGGAGGACCCCGCGCTCATCTCCCATGGCGCCCAGGCGCTCCAGGGCCTCCTCGCCGTTGTGGCGGGCGACCGAGAGCGTCCGGAGCTGGAGGTGGGCCCACCCCTGGTCGATCTGGCTGTGCGCCAGCGCCCGTTGGTGCCGGCATCGGCCGAAGCCGGCGCGCGCATCGCGCAGCAGGCCCAGCGCCAGAGAGGCGTTGCCAGCGTCGAGCGCCAGGCGTGCCTGGTGGGCGCGCACGTAAGCCACGCCGAGAGGATCTGCGGGATGGGCCGTGCTGAGGAGGCGGTGCGCCTCGTCGAAGTTGGCCCGGGCACGCTCGCGTTCGCCTGGAGCATAGCGGAGGACGCGCCCCAGTGCAAGGCGCGCGGCGCCCTCCAGCCAGACGGCCCCTCGCTCGCGCGCCTCTCGTGCTGCCTGACGGGCCCTCTGAACCGCCTCATCCAGATCTCCCGTGCGGCGAAGCGCCAGCGCGAGCGACCAGTGCGCCGAAGAGGCGAGTGCCCATCGCGCATCCTCCGCTTCAACGTGCGCGACCACATCGAGCGCCTTCTCGAAGGCGTCGCGCGCGTCGCCTGATTGGCCTGCGCGATAGGCGCACAGCCCCTCCGCGAAGCGGATCACGCTCTCTTCCAGAGGATCGGCGGAGCTCCGCGAGCGAACCTCGTCCCACAGCGTCCCAAAGGAGGTCTCCGCGTTCTTCGCGCAGGCCCGGTCCGGCCACAGGAGCAGCGAGCGGATGCCGCTCTCGACGGCGCTGTCGCGCAGGTGGCGGACCGGGTCGCGGAGACCGGAAGGAAGGGGCTGCTCCATGGGTAGAGTGCTCTTTCGTCGCATCATCTCGTGAGCGATCTTTCGCGCCAGCCCCGGCCGATCCCTTCCGTATCCGGCGCCTATCGCGGGCGCCTACCATCGCGGCGCGTGCCCCGCACCGCCTGGGAATAGACGGCCAGCCACGAGTCGCGGGCCTTCCGTTGGGCGCGCATCAGGTGGGCGTGGGTGGTGGCCAGGCCGATGCCGAGAGACAGGGCGATCTCCTCCAGGGTCTGGCCGCGGATGGTGGCGGTCCACACCGCTGCCTGGCGCTGTGTAAGGCCGAGGCGGCGCGCGAGACGGTCCAGATCGGTGGCGATCAGGCCGCTGAGCCACCACTGGCGGGAGGAGACCCCACACGCCTCCGCCTCCTCTCCCTCTCCAGGTTCACCCCCGTTATCACAGACGTGGCGCATCCGCCGGCGGGCGAGCTCCCGCTCCGTCGTGTAGGCGCAAGAGAGCGCGATCTCCGCCGCTGTCTCGCGCAGGCCGTCGCCGGTATCGCCCGAGTCCCTGGCGGCTGCGGCGAGCGCGGCTGCCAGGCGCAGGCCGCACCGCTTTGCTTGCATGAGAAGCGCATCGGCGAACGCTTCCGCCTCGGCGCTTCCCGGCACCAGGGTGGCCGGGTCGGCCGGGGTGGGTTCGCCAGGCATCGGGACGATCTCTCCGGGCGGCAGCGTGGGGCGCCGGCACGGCTCTGGCGCCGGGGGGCGAGAAGCGCCCCTGGTGCTGCGGTGCTTCGGGTGCGATGGAGGCAGGTGCGTGCGCGCGGAACCGCGGCTCCTCTGGCAGGACATGGCCGTTCTCCTTCCCCGCTCTAGGCGGATGGCACACAGGCGTTTGCTAAACTGGCGCCATTATAGCAGCCGCGTGCGAATGTGTCAAGCGATAGTGCGAGGATTTCGCACGACCGGCGTCTGCAGGGACAACCGCCAGTGGATTGGGGAGGGCGTGATATAAGGATTCTGGCCGCGCCACGCGAATCTAGGATCGCGAGGGGGATTCCGAGATGGGGATCCGAAGCATCGAAGGCAGCGCGCAACCCGGCGCGGGGCGATCAGTCCCCGCGCTGCTTGCGAGCGAAGCCCTGCCGGGCTGGGCCAGCCTGTACCCGCGGCCAACCGGATACGGCGGCGGGCTGGGAGGGGGAGACCCGAAGGGGCTCTGCCTGAAAGCAGCGCGGAGCTTGAGATCCGCGCGCGAGAGTTACGGAACACCCCGCGTGTGAGAGAGAGCCGGGCACGGGCCGCGCGTCCAGAGGGCGAAGCTCCTTGCCACGGTCTGTGCGAAGGGATCAGGACGAGATGAATCCGATTCGATTGGCGCTGGTGGGTACGGGCGGTCGGGGACAGATCTATGTGGATGTGGTCAAGCGCATGCCGGCCGGGCGTGTGGTCTGGGCCGCGATGTGCGACCGCAACGAAGGCGTCTTGAACGACTTCTGCGACCGCAACGGCCTGACGGCGCCGCGCCTTCTCTCGGTAGAGGATCTGGTGCGCCGGAATGACATCGATGCCGTTCTGATCTGCACGCCGGACAGCATCCACCGCGAGCCGGCAGTGGCGTGCTTCGAGGCGGGCTTCCACTGCCTGGTGGAGAAGCCGCTCGCAACGAACCCGGAGGATGCGCGCGCGATCTGCGAGGCGGCGCGCCGTTCCGGAAAGCTGCTCCATCTCGGCTTCGTCTTTCGCTACGACCCGTGCATCCTCAGGCTGCGCGAGTTGATCGCGGGTGGCGCCATCGGCCGGGTGATCGCCTGCATTACGCACGAGGCGATCGGGTGGTTTCACGGCAGCACCTACATGCGTCGCTGGAACCGCTTTCGGAAGTTCAGCGGCGACATGCTCCTCCACAAGGGGTGCCACACGTTCGACGTCGTCAACTTCATCACCGGGGCCTATCCGACGCGGGTAGCTGCTTTCGGGGGCACCGAGGTGTTCCGGCCTCGGGAAGGCGCGGCGAGCCATTGCCACGCCTGCCGCCTGACCGACGACTGCATCTATTACACCGACCAGGGCCCGGAGTATCGCGAGCGCTTCTACAACACCGCCGGCCCCCAGGTGCTCCCCGAGGATATGTGCGTCTACAACAATGAGAAGGACAGCACCGACACGGTCAGCCTCACGGCGGAGTTCACCAACGGGATGCGCCTCTCCTACACCCTCACGATGGTCTCGCCCCAGGGCCGGCGGCGCATGACGTTCATCGGCACGCGGGGCGAGATTCGGTGCGATATGGAGGAGTATCGCATCGAGTACTGGCCGCTGCCCGACCGCCCGTTGGAGGTGATCGAGGTGCCCCGGCCCACAGGCACAGGCCACCAGCATCACGACCGGGCGCTATTCTCGCACTTCCTGGAGCGCTTGGAGCAGGGCGACGACCCCGAGCGCGGCATCCTGGATGCCTACATGTCCGGGGCGATTCCCTTCGCCGCCCTCGAGTCGCTCCAGAAAGGAGAGGTGATCGCGATCCCCTCGCCATGAGGAGCCGAGCAAATCCAGGGGGTGCGGCGGGTCACTCTGCCCCGTCGCGCCAGGCCAGGCGGACCGCGGAGACCCTGGGGGTGCCGCAGCCGTTGCGCGCGCCCAGCGCGAGCCGGTATTGCACCCATCGCTCGGCGGGGTGGTGAGATGGGATCTTCCCACCGCGCTCGTGCCAGCTTCCCTCGCCCGCCGGGCCCTGCCACGGGGCGCTTTGCAGGGCCTCCCGCGAAGCCGCGCTCCGGACCTGGGCGCGTACCCAACACTTCGGCGGCACGGTGGCCTCCCACTCCAGATGATCGAGCACCGCGCCCTCTGGGAGGAGGAAGGGTGCCGAGGTGTAGTACTCCTCCGGCCCCCCATCCGCCAGGTTGCTGGCACCGACGCGCACCAGGCCATGCGGGCCCTCCGTGGGCAGCAGCGTGGTGCGCGTGGCGCTGAAGCCCTCGGGGCCGTTCCACCACACCCCGGAATGGCCGAGGTGGTCGTTGTCGACCTTATGGTAGCCGACCGCCAGGTCCACCCAACCATCCTCGTTGAAGTCGCAGGCGACAGCGCCCGCGGCGGAGTGCATGAAGAGGCGAGACCGCCTGTGCGCGCTGAACCGGCCGCCCGGGCCACCCCAGTAGATGAAGGAATCGAGGTCGCGCACCCGGCCGTCGTGGTAGTTGGCGACGAAGAGGTCGGGGTAGCCGTCGCGGTTGAAATCGGCAATCGCCAGCGCTTCGGCGCCAAGAGCGGGCAGCTGCGCGCGGCGATCCTCACGCAGGCCCTCGGGGCCGTTCCAGTAGATGTAGAGAAAGGAGTCGTGCGGCCCCTCCAGCGAGGGGGTATGCCCGCCGATCACCAGGTCGAGATAGCCGTTGCCGGTGAGGTCGGCGGCCTGGGCGCAGGCGGCGTGGAAGACCGAGAGCATCTGCCGGCGCTCCATGCTGAAGCCCTCGGGCCCGTTCCAGAGGATGAAGCTGCGGTCGCTGGTGATCTGAGGCACGAAAAGGTCGATCCAGCCATCGTTGTTCAGGTCGGCCGCGTACACCCAGCGCGGCTCCTGGTACACTTCGCCATCGGCCTCCATCCGGATCCGGTGCGGGTTCTCCAGGTCATACCCCTCCAGCCCGCCGTAGAAGATCAGCAGCTCCGGGTTTCTGAAGCCGACGAAAACCAGGTCCAGGTAGCCGTCGCGATTCAGATCCGCGCAGCAGACGCCGTGGGCGCGTGAGGTCGGGAAGACGGTCGCTGGCTCGTAGGCGTGTCCCTCCGGCCGGGCCTTGAAGAGAAACGAGCCGGGATCGAGGTCGATGGCGTTCTCGGAGCAGTTGGCCGTGATGATCTCCACGTGGCCGTCATCATCGATGTCGCAGCAGACGGCGTCCACGCAGTCGCGGCCTTTGAGGGCGCGCCGGCGCTCCGGCAGGAAGCCATCCGGGCCGCCATAGTAGATCACCGGGTCCACGTCGCCCCCGGATCGTCGCGCGCGGTGGTTGACCAGAATCACCTGCGGGTACTCGGCCGGCTGCGTGCGGGCGATGAAGACCCGGCGCGCATCGTGGCTCTCCAGCCGAACCGGCTCGGGCGAGATTCCCTCCTTGCCGGCCCGGTAGAGCAGCGAGTGGTACGTGAACGAGTCGGGAGTGCGGTCCTGGCAAAGGGCGATATCGGCGCACCCGTTCCCGGTAAGATCACCCACCGCCACGTCGCACGCCTCGCTGCTGGGGAGAGGCGTCCGGCGAGCTTCGTCAAAGCCGCGGGCGCTGCCCCAATAGACCCAGCTGCACTCCTGGCCGTCGTGATGGCCACGAGAGGCAAAGACCAGGTCGAGGAACCCATCGCCATTTACGTCGCCCGCGGCAACCGCGATGGCATGCGGGCACCGGAAGAGCAGGGGGCGGCCGATCTCGCGGCCGGGCAGCACTGGCGCGAGCAGCGCGTGCTCCTCGCCGGGGAGAAAGAGGTGGGGCGTGCCGTTCAGGACGATGATCGCCGGCACCGGGGCGATGGCGCGCACTGCCTCGGTTTCAGGGGCGAGCTCTTCCGCCTCCGCCTCGGGCGCGGGCGGAACCGTAGCTTGGACAAGCGTGCATCGATCGGGCGCCAGGCCATCCGGGCCACCCCAGTAGACCCGTGCCTGGCCCCCGCCCAGCACGTAGAGGTCATCGAAGCCGTCGCCATCCAAATCGCCCGCCACCAGCTGGCCCGCCTCAACCGGGAGGTCCACGAAGCGCCGGGGTTCAAACCCGAGCGGTGACTGAGGGAAGAGACGGAGGGTGCCTGCGGTGACGCAGGCGAGGTCGGGCCGGCCATCGCCATTGAAGTCACCACAGGCCACCGCGCTCGCTCGGGGAACGGGGACCTCCACCTTGTGGTGCTCGCCCAGGCCGTCCGGACCGCCGTAGTAGATGAAGGCGTTCAGATCGGAGCGCGAGCCGTTGTAGTCCATGGCCAGCACGAGGTCGTCGTAGCCATCGCCGTTCAGGTCGAACACCGCGCCGGCAACCGACCCATCCGACGGCAGCTCCAGGCGCGCGTCACCGGCGAAGGGATCCAGATAGACGTACACAGGCGGGCGCTCCCAGTGGTTCTGGCTGTTGCAGACCAGGAGGTCGGCCCAGCCATCGCCGTTCAGATCCATCTGGTGGATGCGCTGCAGCACGCCTGCGCGCGAGACGTAGAGATTCTGCCCGCCATTCCCGAACGTGCCCTGCCGAAAGCTCTCGAAGCCACGGGTGATCCATTCCCCAGCCATCGCTTCCTCCTTGGGGCCGCCCAGCGGCCCCTCCAGGAGTTGGCGTTGGCCCGAGAGTCTCCTGCCTTCGAATCAGGCGCGCGGGGGCTCGATTCCCAGCTCCTCGTAGAGGCGCTTCTCCGCTTCCGGGAAAGTGAGGCCGTGCCGGGCGCGCATCACCGAGAGACCCACGGGGGCGGGATACTCCTTGCCGGCGTGCCAGCGGGGCCCGACGTACTCCATCGCCTCGAAGAGGAGGTAACACGCCTCCTCGTAGGAGAGCCCGGTGAGGTTGGCGATGTAGCGGGTCGAGCGGTCGATTAGCTTCAGGTTGCTAGGCACAACCCAGATCATCACGTTGCCGAGGACGCGGCCCAGGCGCACCATGGTGCAGGTGGAGAGGGCGTTCAGGAGCATCTTGGCCCCCACGCGCAACGGCAGGTTCAGGAGCAGCTCCGTCTCTGGCACGGGGACCAAGACGGGGAGCGCCGGCACCTCCCACGCGCTGAGAAAAGCGCGCACCTCCTCGATGGCGCCCGGCCGGCCAAAGAAGAGGACCGCCGTGGCGGCACCGCCGGCATGCGCTTGCTCCAGGCGCTTCCGATAGAAGCCACCGGGGGTGAAGAGCGCCTCTTTCTCCTCCTCGGTGAGGATGGCCGTCGCGGCATCGCCGGGTCCGATGGTGCGGTAGGGGAGACCGTCCAGGCCGATGCGGAAGCGGAGGATCTCCTCGCGCGAGATGCCGCGCATGATGGCGTGCTGCCGCTCCGCCTCTCCTGGCGGGAGCATCTCGCACACCTGCTCCAAAGACCACTCCACGGGAGCGAGCGGGCGCTTCAGCAGGTGCTCCCACGCCGCGGCAGTCTCGTACGGCGGGAGAAAGAGGAACGACCACGACTCGGCGGCGTCTGGGTCATCGAACTTCCGGAAGCTGGGAACACAGAAGGTGGGCGAGCGCTCGGTGGTATCCGTGAGGACATCGATCCCGAGGCGATCCGAGAAGTAGGTGTTCCGATGGCGCGCGCGGTAAACGCTCTCCTCGCGCGCGACGAGCCTGGCCAGGTCATCGCGCAGGGCCTCGGAGGCGAGCGTAGCGTGCATCTCCTCTAGCGCGCGAAGCGTTGCGCCGGGCACATCCGCTGCCTGTGAATGGCCTCCGGTGAGCGCGCCCAGGACCATCTCCAGGATCGTCATCATCACGCACAGCTGGATGCTGGTGGCCTGCATGCGCGTGGAGCCGGTGATCGCCATCGGGCCGGTGGTGAGGTTGATCTTGGTGATGCTTGGCTCGTCGATTACCTCGCGGCTGCGCTCCACGTTCTCGCGGAGAACGTCGTCGGGGTTGTTGTAGACGAAGAAGACGCGCGCGCCGGCATCGAGGCCCTCCCAGGCCGTGCCGATCACGAAGGAGGTCTCGCCCCCTTCGGTGATGGCGAAGACCACATCGCCGGCGCGAACGCCACGGTCGCGAATCTGGCGCCGGCCGAACTGGGTGTAATCCTCGAAGCCCTCTACCGATTTGATGAGCGCGAAGTCACCGCCCGCCATGATGCTAAAGGTGCGATCCTCCCACTCGTCGGCCCCAGTCAGGCCCGCGGCGCGGCGGCGCTGCCAGAAATCACGCCAGATAGAGTCGAGTTGGATGCTGAGGCGTCCGGTGGCGCCGCAACCGGTGAAGTAGAGACGGCCGCCCGCGCGGAGCGCGGCCAACGCCTCGTCGCGGATGCGCTCGGGGGCGTCGCTTTGGGCCCACTGCCGGTAGGTCTCCAACACGTCTCGATCCACATCGAAGAGCACTTCCAATCCGGCGGCGATGTTCTCGCTGGCCCGCTGGCTGAGCTGGGCGGAGCGCGGGTGCGGCGACTCGGTGAGCAGCTTCCCGAGGCGGAACTGGGTAGCTTCCGCGAGGAACTGCCGGGCACGTTCGGCGACGGTCTCGTTGGCCATCTCATCACCTCCTGGCCCCGTGGAAGGGGGCACCCTCATGGTACCAGACGTGGGGCAGATGTCAAGAGGCCGATCCGGGCGGCTGCCCACGCGCTGCGGGTCTCGTGGCTTGCCTACCTTCCGGGCACGCGCCGCCTTCGATGGCTGCAGGAACCGTTCGATCCAGCGGGAAATATCAGGTGGAAGGGTGGCCGCGCTGCCCGGGGCCTTGCTCCCTGTGCCCCACCGCCATGCCAGGCGTGCCGAAGGAGCCCCACGCTTGCGTGCGCTTCGATGGTGGGGATGGATCGCCGCGGCCAAAGGGAGACAGTCAAAATGCGTCGAGATGAAGTACGTGGTTTCACACTGATCGAGTTGCTTGTCGTCATAGCCATCATAGCCATCCTTGCGGCGATTCTCTTCCCGGTGTTTGCCCGGGCGCGTGAGAACGCGCGCAAGTCGAACTGCTTGAGCAACCTGAAGCAGCTTGGAACGGCTCACATGATGTACTGCCAGGACTACGACGAGAGGACGGCGTCGTATCAGGACGTGCCAGCGGCCGCGGCTACCCGGTCGTGGATGAACATGTTCGAGCCGTACATGAAGAATACGGGCGTCTTGAACTGCCCGAGCGCGCCGGGCAAGTTTCGCGTCAGCAGCTCCGGCATGTACGTCAGTTACTACGGCGTGAACATCACGAACGTCAGCGTCAGCGGCGCTACCTGGACGTATCTCTTCTGCTATCGCCCGCTGGCGCAGATTGAGAATCCCGCAGAGACGCTGATGATAGCGGACCTCGATACAGAGGGGGCCTACCTGCGCTGGAACTCGGTGGAAAACCGGGCAAATAACGTGGCAACGCGCCACTCGGAGGGCACCTGCTGCGCCTTCTTTGACGGGCACGCCAAGTGGGTCAAGGCGGACGTGCTGCTGTCGCCCAGCTCCCTCGCGACGCTTTGGAAGGGCGGGCTTCCGTAGCTCCCCGGCTGGCTATCTGCCGCGTGGCCGGGTGCTGATCTCCTGGGGGGGGGCAGCGCCCGGCTTCTCTCGCGCAAAGCGCTCGCCCTCGCGGGTTTCCCAGGCCGCAGCAAGGGGAAAGCTGTGGCAGGGGAAGCATGGAGCATCAACCGCTGTTACGTAGGGGGCTCGTTGTGGTGGGGATGCTGGCGGGCTGTCTCCTCGCCGGGTGTCGCGATGGCGGGGGAATCGCGACCGGCTCCCGAGCGGCACCCGCCACGCGCCCGAGCGGCAATGCGCCGGCACGGAGTGGGGCGGACGCGCTGCCGCTGGCCGAGCGCCTCCGGGCGCCGGAGGGGTTCCGGGTTGAGCAAGTGGCCGAGGGCCTCGAGGGCGTTCGCCTGCTTGCGTTCAGCCCCGATGGCCGCCTCTTTGCCACCCAGCCCCGGTCCGGCCGGGTGACTCTCGTGCCGATTGGCGAGGGCGCCCCGACCCCGTGGGCAACGGGCCTCAACCGCCCTCATGGAATCGCCTTCCATGAAGGTTTCCTCTATGTCGCCGAGACGGATGCCATCGCCCGGTGGCCGTATCGGCCGGGGGCACACCGGGCGCCCGGAGCGCCGCGGCGCATCGCCGA
>DUUU01000125.1 GCA_012841485.1 Armatimonadota bacterium | reverse complement strand
CCCCGCCGGTACCGTCACCGGCGCGCCCAAGATCCGGGCGATGGAGATCATCGAGGAGCTCGAGCCACACCGACGCGGGCCCTACGCCGGCGCCATCGGCTACTTCAGCTACAGCGGAAATATGGATACGTGCATCACCATTCGCACTCTGGTGCTCCAGGATGGCATCGTCCACCTCCAGGCAGGCGCCGGCATCGTCGCCGATTCCGTGCCCGAACGCGAGTATCAGGAGTGCCTCAACAAGGCGCGCGCCCTGCTGCGCGCCATCGAAGCGGCCGAGATGGGCCTGTAGAGGGAGGAACAGGATGATTCTCGTCGTTGACAACTACGACTCGTTCACTTACAACCTGGTGCAGTACCTCTCGGAGATGGGCCAGAAGCTCACCGTCTTCCGCAACGACCAGTTCACCCTGGACGACATCGAGCGCCTCTCCCCAGAGCGGATCGTCCTCTCTCCGGGGCCCGGCACCCCGCAGGAGGCCGGCCTCACCGTCGAGGTGGTGCGGCGCTTTGCCGGGCGCGTGCCGATCCTGGGGGTGTGCCTGGGCCATCAGGCGATTGGCTACGCCTTTGGCGCGGAGATCGTTCGCGCGCCTCGCCTGATGCACGGGAAGACATCGCCCATCCACCATGATGGCAAGGGTCTCTTCGCCGGCCTGCCCTCTCCTTTCGAGGCGACGCGCTATCACTCGTTGATCCTTCGGAAGGAGAGCCTGCCCGAGTGCCTCCAGATCACCGCGACCACCGACCAGGGAGAAGTGATGGGGATCCGCCACCGCGAGTATCCCATCGAGGGGGTGCAGTTCCACCCGGAGGCGATCCTGACGCAGCACGGCAAGGAGCTCCTCTGGAACTTCCTCGCCGGTGTCCCCGTGAAGGCGGAGGCCCGGCCCCCGGAGCGCGTGCATCCTCCCACGACGCGCGCGGCATCGCCCGGGGCGGCTCCCGAGCAGGGCTCCGCGGCCGTCGTGGACGCCGTGCGCAAAGCCACCACCGGCATGGATCTCACCCGCTCTGAGGCAGCGGCGCTGATGCACGCCATCATGACCGGGGAGTCCACGCCCGCACAGACCGCGGCGCTGCTCACTGCGCTCAAGATGAAAGGCGAGCGCGTAGACGAGATCACCGGGTTCACGGAGGCGATGCGCTCCCACGCCATCCAGGTGCGCCCGCAGCGCACGGACCTGGTCGATACCTGCGGCACCGGCGGCGACGGCACCGGCACGTTCAACATCTCCACGGCGGCGGCGTTCGTGGTCGCGGGCGCCGGCCTCGGCGTCGCGAAGCATGGAAACCGATCGGTCTCCTCGCCCTGCGGGAGCGCCGACGTGCTCGAGGCATTGGGAATCAACCTGAAGATGACTCCCGACCGCGTCGCCCAGGCGATCGACGAGATTGGCGTGGGCTTTCTCTTCGCTCAGGCGTTTCACCCCGCGATGAAGAACGTCGCCTCGGTCCGCCGCGAGATCGGCGTCCGCACGATCTTCAACATCCTGGGCCCTCTGACAAACCCCGCCGGCGCT
>DUUU01000124.1 GCA_012841485.1 Armatimonadota bacterium | reverse complement strand
GTTGCGGTCGCCCTCTTCAAAGGAGGGGTTCTCCGATACCGGCTTCCGATCCGGCGAGACCAGGGCGAGCATCATCCGCGCCTGATCCCCGGCGAGGGAGGCTTCGGGGGCTGCGGCCAGCCGCTCCAGGCGCTCGCGTACCGGCTTCGAGCCGCGCGCCAGCCAGTCGAAAGCGCGCCACAGGGCGGTGCCTCCCCAGTCACGTCCGGAGAGAAGCGGGAAACGAGTGGGGCTCAAGGGGTGGGCGAGCACGAGATCCTTCTCCCACTCTTTCGCCAGCTGGAGCCGCTGCTCCGCCATGCGCGCCTGACGCTCTCCCTCACCAATCGCCGCCAGCGCTTCGGCCTCCGAAGCCGGTGGCCGGGCGCTTCCCGCCTCCGCCTTCGGATAGGCGAGCGCGGAGGCCTCGTAATACTCGAACGCCTGCAGAAGCAGGCGCGCCCGCGCCTTCTGCGCCGGGGTCTGCGCTTTCGCGACGACGTTCTCCAGGCGGCGCCGGCTTTCGGCGATCTCAGACGCCGTGACATCGGCCAGGTAGAGCGGCGAGTTGAAGGCGAGATACTGCCCGCCTCGCGAGAACCAGCGCGACTTCAGCGCGCGTTCGGTCCAGAACTTCTCCCAGTGCGCGTAGTAGGCGGCGAGTTCAGGCGCGGCGGCCGGCCCGACGGCGCGCTCATACCACTCGCGAAGTAGCAGATCGACATCCAGGTCGGGGTTCCACTGCAGCTTGAGCGAGATGTAGAGCTTCGGGCCCTCGCCCCAGTTGGGGTAGGCTTCGGCGTAATGGACTTTCACCCCGTTGGCGCGCGCGAAACGGTAACTCTCCGCCATGCGGTCGAAGTAGACCCGCGGCAGGCAGTAGGGGCTGCCATAGATGTAGTCGTACCAGCCGATGGTCGGGCTCGTGCGGTGCCACTCCTGGGTCATCCGCTCGCCCTCGGCCCGGATCTCCGGGTCGGCCCACTTCATCCGGTCGTATGTCATGTAGGGGATGATGTTTGGGTGGAGCTTCACGCGCGAGGGGGGCGCCGCGACCTCCGAGTAGGCGAGGCAGCCGAAGAACTTGCCGGGGTGTTTCTTCAGGACGCCCTCAACCACCTGATTTGCCCACTCGAAGTACCGGTCGGAAACGTCGCGCCGGCCAAGGAAGTTGTTGCCGCCCGGGTCGCGCGCCAGGCAGCGTTCGCACTCGCAGTGGCCGCTGCTGTCGTTGACGCCGAGGGAGTAGGATGTCTCCTCCGGATTCTCATCAAAGTAGGCGTTGATGTTCCGAATCGCCTCCTCGACGATCCCTTTGGCGGTGAAGCAGGGCTGCCAGCCGTGGACCGTGCTATCCTTCGGCAGGAAGCGCTTGCCGTTGCGGATCGGAAAGAACTCCGGATGCGTCGCCGTGTACTTCTCCGGCGGGAAGAGGTGGATCAGGTAGTGGTGGAACTTCACCCGACCATGCATCCGGTTGCGGCGTGCCCATTCGCCCTGCGCTGGACCGCGCAGGCCGCTGAGAAGCCGCGAAAAGAAGACCGGCTCCTGCCGGATCGTCTCGCGCGCCACCGCGAGATCCGCCGCGCGCGGCACGTCCTCGCCATCCGGCCCTGGCATCAGCCAGCGCACGCCGGCATACCGCTCCAGAAACTCACACACGCCGAACTCAGTGCCCCAGGGCGTTGGGCCCACGATGGCGAGAGCGTCCCGGCCGACGGGCGCGATCACAAACCCGTCGTCATCCATCCCCTCGGGAAGCAGTTTCGCCTGCGTCACGACCCGGCACGGTCCGACGAAGACGCGCGCCGGGAGCGCGCCGGCTTCCTTCGCGCCCTCGGCGTGGAGGGGCAGCTTCGCGCCGGTCGCCCTTTCAACATAGCGGATCAGGAGTTCGGCGGCCGCCTTCGTCTGGTCATCCGCAGTGGCGGGCACGACCACTGCGGCGCGCGGCTTTCCTCCCTCGACCAAAACCAGTGTGTCTTTGCCCACCGGGGCCGCCACGATGGGCGCGGCAGAGAGCGCCAGGGCGGCGAAGAGGGCGGTGGCAATCCGTATGATTGAGTGGTTTAGCAGCATCTCTCTCCTCCGTGCCGGCATATCAGGCGCCGGACAGCCACTCCGAAGCCCGGGCATGGCCCGCCGCGTGCTCAGAGCGCGAGCCAGGCCAGCACCATCTCGGCATCGAGCGCCTTGGACGTGAACTGCACTGCCCCGGGCTTCCCGGATGCGGCATATGCGTCGAACACCTTGTCCATCGGGAAAAAAGGATGAACCCGCCAGAAAGACAGGCGGCGCGGGGCGCAGAGCGCGGCCGCGGCGCGCAGATCTCCTGCCCGACGCAGGAACGGCACGTTCAGTCTCTCCAGGAAATGATCGTCGGTCATCTCGAACACGGCCAGGTCAATCGCGGCAGCATCCACCCGGCCATCCAGGGCGCACGCCAGGAGGGCCCAGAGGCCCGCCTCCCCGACTCCGACCACCTGAACGCGCGAGACACCCTCCTGCGCCCGGAGGAACGCGAGCGCTGTCAGGATATCCTGCACCCGGTTTCCAACATCCGTGCGGTTGTAGGTGGTGAAGTACTTGACCTCGGCGATCTCCTTCTCCCGCGTCTCCGGGGCTTTCGAGCTGCCCGTCAGGAAGGTGTCGATCAAGAGCACGTGCCGGTCTTCGCGCGGGAGCCGCCCGACCAGGAGCGAGGCGATCCCGGCGCCATCCGCGGCACGGATCCCTTCTGGCGTGACGAGGAGCACGCCCGGCGCCGAACCCTTCCTGTGGCGGGACCGATGTAGGCGCGCGGGCACCCGGTCGCCGGTGCCCTTCCGCCCTAGGATGAGGCGCTGGGCCTGCGTGGATCCGCCGGCCGGGGTGGCGGTGACGAGCTCGGGGGCCGGCGCGGCGGCGCCCAGGCTGTGGCTCAACAAAGGCAGATAAGTCTCTCGGAAGCGGCGCGCCGTCTCCTGATCGCGTGGCCAGTGCGCGGCCAGCTGCTCCTCGCTGCGCTCGACTAGGTAGTGCGTAATGCTCTCCTGATCGGCGGCGCCTTCAGGGAGCTGGCCATCGGGGAAGGTGAGCAGCACCTTGGGGTCGGGCAGGTCGAACGGCTGCTCCTTCAGCTGCTCGGAGTCGCGAATGCCCAGGAGCCAGCGGCCCATCCAGGCATAGACCGCCTCGCGGCTTTGCAGGTTGTAGTTGTGCGGCGCATCGAAGCGGACGGCATGCACTTTCTCTTCGGCGCCCATCAGCCGGTACACCGTCTGAATCGCGGGGAACTCCTCCTCGAGCGTGTTGCGTGTCCAGTCGCCGGTCGCCGCCACCAGGAGCAGCGGTCGGGGGGCCATCAGCGCGCCGATCTCGACGTTGGTGCACTCCACCCGGAGATTGGGCGGGTTCTCGCAGAGGCAGCCTCCCTGCATGTGGAGCGAGATCATGTTGACTGGCGCTGCCACCTTCACCCGGTCGTCAACGGCGGAGAGGAGGAAAGTCTGCGTGCCACCCCCGGAAGCCCCCGTGCATGCCAGGCGTTCCGGATCGACCATCGGCAGCGACTCCAGGTAATCGAGGGCGCGAATGCTATTCCACAGCTGGAGGCCGCCGAGGCTGATGCCCCACAGCGCCTCGCGGTCGCCACCGAAGGTGTGGGGCAGCTGTCGCGTGTCGCTATAGCCGATCATGTCGTAGGCGAAGGCGACGCAGCCCATGCGCGCGAAGGTGATGCACCGAGCCGGAATCGATCCCCGCTCCTGATGCTCAATGCGGCCGGTTTTCCAGTGCCCGTGCGGGTTGGCGATGCCGGGGAAGGGGCCCTGCTTCCCTTTGGGGAGATAGAGATTCCCGCCCAGGTAGAAGCCGGGGAGCGTCTGGATGGCGACCCTGCGGATAACATAGTCGTCGCCCTCGATCTCTCCTGTGACGATGGGCTCCAGCGGGCAGCGCTCCGGCATGGGCGAGAGGCTGGCACTGGCGAGGAGGTGCGCCCTCAACTCGCGCGCGTGCGCCTCCCACTCTTCTCGTGATCCGAACTGGGGCACGGGGAAGTGCTGGTTCAGGTGGCGAACAACCGCCGCGCGACGGTCAAACTCAACGGCTGCTTCTGTCATCGCGATTCTCTCCCGTATCGCCGCCGGCCAGGACAGACAGGCTGCCGCCAGCAGCACGCATGCCCTGATGCGGATGCGCGACGCGCGCATGGACCTTCCGTCCTCCTCCCGAGCGCCGGGTCCTGCAAGGAAGTTCCCACCCGGACGGGCTTTCTCCTGCGTGCCGGGTGCCTGAAGCTCACTCCAGCAGGCGACGGTAGAGGGCGGCGTGCCGGGCCAGGGCTTCCCTGTATCGCGCGTGCCGGGCGGCATCGGGGTGATAGACCTTTCCAAAGGCGAAGGGGGCACTCTGGATCCCTCGGATCAGGCCGAGGGCTTCGAGCGCCATGAGCGCGGCGCCGCGCCCCGAAGCCTGCTTCTCGCATGACGCCACGACCGGTCGGTTCAGCACGTCGGCGATGATCTGCATCCAGAGGGGCGAATAGAGCAGGGCGCCGCCGGTGGCGATGACGCGGTAGTCGGGCCCCGCATCCAGGCGGTCGCGCAGGCGCTCGTAGATGAGAGCGAAACGATAGGCCACCGACTCCAGGCCGGCGCGGATGATCTCCTGGGGCGAGGTGTGCGCCGAGAGGCCGGCAATCACCGCACGGGCATCACCGCGCCACCCCGGGCTGCGCTCGCCCATGAGGAAGGGGAGAACCGTCAGCCCGTGGGCATCTGGCTCCATCCTGCTCAGGGCTTCCTCGAGGCGTTCGCGCTGGCCAACGCGCAGCGTGCGGGTGAGCCACGTGTAGAAGTTCCCGCCGTTGCTCAGCGCCCCTCCCAGAAGGAAGCGGCGCTGGTCTAGCAAGTAGGCCCAGAGCCCTTCGGGGGGCGTGGGGCCGCCGGAGGGGCAGAGGACGCGCATGGCGCCGCTGGTGCCCACCATGATCGCGATCCGGCGCCGGTTCACCGCGCCACTCCCGACATTGCTGCACGCGCCATCACCCAACGGCGGGAACCACGGCACCTCGCTCAGGCGGGGCAGGGTGCGGGCAAACTCCGGACGCAGCCCCACGGATGCCTTGGAGTGCGCGACCGGTGTGCTGAGCTGCTCCTCCTCGATGGGGAGTGCCGCCAGTATCTCGGGGTCCCACTTCAGACGCCCCAGGTCAAACAGGCCGGTGCCGGAGGCCATGGAGTGCGAGCACGCCGCCTCACCGAAAAGCCGCAGGTAGAGGTACTCCCCGATTGACATCCAGCGCTGGCTGCGGCGGAAGCTCTCCGGCTGGGTGCGCGCGATCCAGAGGATGCGCGGGCCCACATAGGAGGTGTGCAGCGGGCACCCGGTGCGTGCGTAAACCGCCGGGGCATCCAGGCGCTGGCGCAACGCCTCCACCTCGGCCACGCTCCGCGTGTCGGACCAGAGGTAGATGGGCGTGGTCGCCCGTCCATTGGCTCCCACGCCCAGGATCGAGTGCCAGTAGGTGCAGACGCCCACGCCGACGATCCGGCGTGCCTGGGACCCGGCACGCTCCACCGCCTCGGCAGCGCACCGAACGGCGCGCTGGACCACCTCCTCGGGGTGCATCTCCGCGCCCCCGTCGGCCGTGGTATGGACGCGCTGGGGGCGCGAGCTCTCCGCGCCTGGAACGGGCCTGCCCTGGGAGGTGTAGAGCGCCGCCCGTGTGGACGATGTGCCGATATCAAGCGAGAGGACGAGGCCAGGCCCCGCGTCGCTCATAGCGTCGTTCCCTGCCGCTTGAGCACCGAGACCGGCCACTGCGCGCGGTAGGCCTGCGTGCCGAACCGCTCCAGGTCATCGAGCAGGAAGAACATGCCCCCGCAGCGCCAGAAGTTGCCGGCGGCGAGGAAATCGGCTACCCCGCGGCGCAGAGAGGTGTCTCGGGGCAGCGTGGCCGGGTCGAACTCGTCCCGCAGGAAGATGAACCACAGGCCGTCCCGGCCGCTGGAAGTGACCGGGTGGAGGTACAACTCGTGCTGGTAAGCCAGCAGATTCTCCATCCGTGGCTGGATCTCCTCAAACTGCGTGTTAAAGATCCACGAGACGCAGGTGATCGCGCGGACGGGTTTCTCTGGGAAGTAGCGCCGGAAGAACGCGGCCGCCCGGCGCATCGAATCGCCGCAGCGCTCCACGGTCATGCCTCCGCCCGCGGGGATGTGCATTTCGAGGATCGGATCGCCCGTCTTCAGCACGCACTCCCATTCCGCCTTTGCGAGCGTCACCTGGGTGCGCACCGCCATGCCATAGGGCGAGATGGGGAAGCCGGTGACCGTGTCTTCCTTTTCGGTCAACGTCGCTGTCCATCCGTTCTCGGCATCTACATGGCCTTCGCCGCTATAGCGCACGCCATCCGGGGCCAGGGCCAGCGTCTCGCCAGTCTTGCGGCTCCGGAAGACGCGGATCGCCTGCCGGAACGGCTCGATCTTATACTCAAAACGCCCGAGACGGAAGAGCTTGCCGGCGGGATAGTGGCGCATCCAGAAGAGGGTGTTTACCGTCACGCCCAGGAGGCCGCCTGTCATGCGCCGGTAGTTCCCGGACACGCACGACACCTGAGAGAGCGTCTCGCGGGTCACCTCCTCGGGCACATCCATGGAGGCGTGCAGCCGGCGCACGGAGGGGACCATGCCCATCACGACCAGGAGGTAGAAGATGCCGCGAAGCTCTCCGAAGATGCCCTCCAACGAGGGCCAGCTCCGCAGGAAGCTCTGATCGGTGTAATCGAGGTGCGTGAAGAGGAGGCGATGGCAGTGCCACGCCAGCGCGCACAAGCCGCGGTCCGCGGCGATCCGGCGCGCCACCTCGTCCAAGAGCGGGTCCACCTCCGGGCCGAAGCCACACCACTCCCGGTTCTCCCGATACTCTTCCGGAGTCAAGAAGGAAGGGAGCCTGTTGCCCAGTGATGCCAAAGACTCCCCCCAATGGGGCTGGAGGGCCTCCAGCGACTGGGTTTCATTCAACCGCTCCAACAGCTCATCCAGATGCATCTTTGCCGCTCCCATTCTGCCGGGTTCTGGACGCGGCCGGCTCCGCTCCCGTCTGCCCGCGACGGTCTTCCACCAGGCGCTTGAAGAGGCTCGCACGCATCCCGCGCCTTCCGCTTCTCTGCTCGGGCAGACAGAAGTTCTATTCACATCGTGCCGCCTCGATCCCTTGTCGCTGTGATCCAGGGGGCAAGGCGGGCGGCTATGGTGGCAGCGTTCGGGAACGCCGCTACATCCAGTAGACGACCTCGGGGGTGTTGCGCGGCACCGGCGGGGTGGTCCCGGCCGGGTGGCCAACGATAATCGGCGCGACCGCCTTGTAGCTCTCGGGAACGCCCAGCTCTGCTTTCACCGCGGGCGAGTCCAGGAAACCCTGAGCGAAGCCGATCCAACAGGTGCCCAGGTTCATCTCCGCGGCGGCGAGCATCAGGTTCTCGGCGGCAAGCGCGCAGTCTATCTCCGGGAGCAGGCTCGTGGGCTTGCCATAGATCACCACCAGCGCCGGCGCGCCATAGAAGAGGTTGTACTCCGGATCGGTGAGCATGTCGCGGTAGCGCTCCAACGCCGGCGTCTGATCGAGGGCGGCGAGCAGCTCCGCCTTCGCCCGATCTCCATACTCCTTCAGCCTCTCCACGCCCGTGATTACGCCGAAGGCCCACGGCTGGGTATTCACGGCGCTGGGCGCCTGGATGGCGGCGTGGATCAGCTTCTCGATGGTGGCTCGATCCAGCGGGGTCGGGGTATAGGCGCGAACCGAACGGCGCGCGGCAACGACGTCTATGAACTCCATCTCGGGCTCCTCTCTCATCGGAAGCGGCCCCGGAACGACCGGCCGATGGCCGCTCTGGGAGATCTATTCGCGCCTGGCGTGATGCTCCCCTATCGTTCGGGAGAAGCCCCCACGCCGTCTGCGCGATGGGCAGAGTGGGAGAGGAGAGTGAGCGCGGTTACCTAATAGAGGGATGACAAAGGGAGGCCGGGGGCAAGGGGATGGGAGTCGCCTTCCCGGCGGATGGCCTCGGTCGAGGCGTGTGCGGTGAGGGGAAGAGCGGCTGGGTCGGTGCTCGGCCGCCCCGGGAGTGCGTGACGATGTCGGAGTTTCCGCGTACCATGGTCGGGGGCGTCTCCATGCCCCGTCTGATCTGTGGCAGCAACTGGTTCTTGGGCTACTCACACACCAGCAAGGCGAAAGACCGGCTGATCAAGGAGCTGTTTGATACGCCCAGCAAGATGGCGCGCGTGGTTGAGGTGTTTGCGCGCCGGGGCTGCAACGCCTTCATGAGCATGCAGAGCCAGTTCGTCGCCGAGGCCCTGCGGGAGGTGGAGCAGCGCGTGGGCGTGCCGATGCTGTGGGTGACCACGCCCGCGTACAAGGAGCCGGGCAATCCCGACACCTGGAAGGCGTCCGTGGATGAGGCCAAGGAGCTCGGGGCCACCTTCTGCTTTCCCCACCAGTGCATTACGGACGCGCGCATCGACCGGGTGAACCGCTGCCTGAGCCCGCAGCTGATTGAACATCTGGCCTACGTGCGGGAAGCGGGGATGGTGCCAGGGCTCTCCAGCCATGCCCCGGAGGCGATCACCTGCTCGGATGCGTGCGGGGCGGATGTGGAGACCTACATCACCCCCTACAACGCGGCGGGCTTCCTCTGCCAGGTGGAGACCGATTGGGTCCAGAGGGTGATCCAGAATGCGAAGAAGCCGGTGATGACGATCAAGCCGCTTGCGGCCGGCCGGCTGCTGCCGCCGACGGGCCTCTCCTTCGTCTGGAACACCCTTCGCGATTGTGATTTGGTCACCATCGGCACGATGAGCGCCTACGAGGCCGAGGAGGTGATCGAGATCAGCCTGGCCTGCCTCGAGCGCCGCAAGCCACAGGTGGAGCTGCAGTACACCCGGAGCAAGAGCTCGCTGGTCGGGTGAGGAATGGGGTCCCCGAGGGGGAGGCTGCACCGCGAGTAAGAGGGGGGAGCCGGCTAGCACGCCATGGCCTTCCACCACGCTCTGACGACCCGCTTATCGGAGGGGCGATCCGCGCCGAAGGGTATAGGAAGCAGGCAACTATCGGCCAGGTGAGCGAACAATCGGATGATGCGGGAAGTCCTAACGGTGGGGAGAGCCGTGATGATCTGCCGCTGTGGGATCGGCAATAGGTGCGCTGGGTTCAACGCGGTGATGCGGCATGGCGCGCGGGCGGGTAGCCTGGGCGGGGCGATTCTTCTTGCGGTGTGGGTAGGTTTCCTGGCAATTGCTCCTCCGGCCGGCGCCGCGGTCCAGGTGGTGGCCGATCTCGGCGCGCGCGTTGACTGGTCGAAGGGTGAGGTGCGCGTCACGGCGACAGTGCCCGCGTCGACAAAGGCCACCGCGACCCAGCTGAAGAGCTCCGCGACGCGCGTGGCCGAAGGGAACCTGAAAAAGCTTCTCGGCCGGCTGGCAGTCGATGGTGGCACGTATGCGATCCCTGCGGGCGGCGCCGAGTTGACCGCTCTGGTGAAGCGTGCCAAGGTCGTCTCCGCTGGAGCGACCAGTGGCAGCCGCTACCAGGTGGTGCTTCTGCTAGCCCTGCCCAGGGAAACGGAAGCCAAGACCGGCGCGCAGGCGCCTGCGCCAAAGCAACGCTTCGTGGAGCCGGATCCGGCTCAGGTGCGTGCCTTTCCCCCCCTGGCGCCGACCGCCGAGGCCAGCTTGCTGACGCCACCGGATGCACAAGGCCCCTTCACCGGCCTGATCGTGGATGCCCGGGGGCTTCACGTGCGCACCGCCATGAGCCCAAGGCTGCTCGATGCCGCGTTCCGCGACGTCTATAACGCGGCCCATGCCTCGGCAGAGTATGCGGAAGGCGTGGGGGTAGTGGGCTACATGGGAAGCATCCAGGCGGCGCTGAAGAACCCGCGGGTGGGTGCCCGGCCGCTGGTCGTGCGCGCGGTAGGTGTCGCGGATGCCCACCGCGCCTGCCCGGTCCTCTCACTGGAGGATGCGCGGCGGTTTGTCGAGGATCCCGGCTCCGGCAAGGTGATCGCGACGTGCGCTGTCTGCTTCGTGATCGACTCGCTGGCAGCCCGTGATGCGTCTTCCGCGCCGCCGCCGTGAGGCAGCCGCGCTTTTTGCACTCCGGAAGGACGCAGGGGGGCGTGTGTAGAATAATTCGCGTGGCTGGCTCTTTACCATCCTGCCAGCTGGGGGTGCGATAGATGTCACTCAAGCGAATGCTACTCCTGTTGACCGCGCTCATGGTCGCTCTCGCTGCCGTTGGCTGTAGCGGTGGCGAAGAGGACACATCGGCGCCTCCCATGGGCGGCCCTGGCGAGCCTGGTGGCGCCATGGAGCCCGGCGGGCCCGCCGATCCAGGTGGCCCGCCAGGAGGAATGCCAGCGGACATGGGGCCCGGTGGCGGCCCGCCAGGGATGGAGATGGGTGCCCCAGGTGGTGGCGCGCCTGCTTCCAGCGGCGAAGCCCCCTGTGGAGTCGATCCGGCAGCAGACCTCTCCAAGGCCGTGAAGTCGATCGACATGGCGGATGTCTTCATGGGGATCGAGGCCTACGACCTGGCGTTGGCCGCTTACCGCGACGCCCTGAAGTACGAGCCCGAGGCGCAGGCGCGCGCCAAGCAGGGGATCGCGAAGGCCTCCGCGGCGCTGAAAAGCGCGCGCGTGATCCGCTCCAAGATGCCTGCGCCGCCCAAGCGTGTGGCCCAGATGGGCGGAGGCATGCCTGGAATGGGAGGCGACCCGGGCATGATGGGGATGGCGCCGGGCATGGAAGGCGGCATGATGGGCGGGCCGCCGGCGTTGCCCGCGATGGGCGTCGGTTCCGGCTACCAGCTAAGCGGCCCGGCAGTTCCCCCCACGGCCATGGGCTTCTGAAAGGGGCAGGCGGCCGGCCTAAAGACAAGGGATTTGCAGCGACAAGGCATTCGCGCGGGAACCGATCGCGCGTATGCCTTGTCTACGTACCAGGACGGTAGGCATGCCCGTGTCGGACTATGAGGGAGGCCGAGATGTGGAAAGGCTTGGTAGCCTTCTTGGTGGTGGCGCTGGCCGCGCAGGCACACGCCGCGCCCGCGCGGCGGGGAGACCGGGCGCCAGCGTTTACCGCAAGAGATACTACCGGCAAGTTGGTAAAACTGGCGGACCTGAAGGGCAAACAGAATCTGCTCCTGGTCTTCTGGTCCACGGATGGGTGCTCTACCCAGGATGATCTGAAGGCGATTGAGAAGCTGCGGGCCCGGTATCGGGGGAAGCCACTCGCCATCTTCGGAGTGAGCGCGGATGGCACGAAGGCGAAGCCGCTCGCCAGGTGGCTCAAGGCTCGAAAAGTCACTTTCCCCCATCTGGTGGATGAGAAGCTCGCGATCAACGATGACTACGGGATCATCATCGCCCCGGTGTTCGTCCTGGTAGACCAGAAGGGCGTGGTCCAGTCGCGTCGCGTTGGGGGTGGCGGAGCCGTTCTGGACGCACTGGCCAAGGATGTAGAGGAGTTGCTGCGGGAGGGAAAGGTGACCGCGCGTGAAGACCCGGCGCCTGCCCTCCCCTCTGGGTGAGGGCTCCCTTAGCGCTCCGGCGGAGCGCTTTCAGGAGGGCAATGCCCTTTCATCTATCCTCCAGTCGCTCCGGGCCGGGCGGAAGCTCCGGCCCGGAGCTGTGTACATGGTGCGGCGAGGAGAGAAAGATGCGTGTGCGTGCGCCGGCAACCACGGCCAATCTCGGCCCCGGCTTCGATTCCCTGGGACTGGCCCTCCAGCTCTACAATGAGCTGGAGGTTGTGGAGCGTACCGGGGGCGTGACTGAAGTCGAGGTCTCTGGGGAGGGCGCGGGCGCAATTCCTACCGACGAGTCCAACGCGGTTCTGGGGGCAATGCGCTGCGTCTATCAGCGCCTCGGGCGTCCGCTGCCGCCGGTATACCTGCGTCAGACGAACGCCATTCTGTTGGCGCGAGGCCTGGGAAGCAGCGCCGCCGCGACGGCCGCCGGAATCGTGGCCGCCAACGCGCTCGCCGGCTATCCCTTTGGGCGCGACGAGCTCGTGGATATGGCGACCGCGTTTGAGGGGCACCCGGATAATATCACTCCGTGCCTGGTTGGGGGGCTGGCGGTCAGCGCCATGGAGGAGACGCACGTCTACTACGCGCCGGTGGAAGTGCCAGAGGGACTGGCGGTCGTTCTCTACGTCCCCGATTTCGAGATCAGCACCCGGGCCGCGCGCCGGCACCTGAGCGAGACCTACTCGCGCGCCGACGCCATCTTCACCCTCAGCCGCGCCGCGCTGACGACGGCCGCGCTCGCCACCGGACGCTGGGACCTGCTGCGGATCGGGATGCAGGATTGCATGCATCAGCCCTACCGCGCCCGAGGGTATCCAGAGATGCCCCATCTGATTCAGGCGGCACTGGACGCGGGGGCGAGAGGCGCGGCGCTCTCCGGCAGCGGGCCGACGATTGCCGCTTTCGTGGATGACGGCGGGCAAGCCGTGGCCGCCGCCCTCCAGCAGGCTGGCACCGAGCAGGGCCTCAGCGGGCGTGTCCTCCACCTGGCGATCGATCGCCAGGGAACGGTGGTTGAGGATGAGTGACGCGAACGGGATCCATGCGGCCTACCAGCGGCTGCTCCGCTCTCGCGAGGTGCAGGCGGTGGCGGCGCGCTTTGCCCTGGACCAGGGCGTTCGTTACGAGTTCGTGGACGAACGCCGCTCCTTCCATGGCAAGGCGATCCTCGCACATGGCAAGGCGAGGGTGCGCCTGCCGTGCAACGAGCGCCCGGAGCCCTACCTGCTGTTGACCCTCCTTCATGAGTGGGCACACCTGCTGGCGATGCGCCAGGCCCAGGGGCGTCGCGTTCTGCCGCACGGGCGCGAGTGGCAGTGCCACTACCAGGCGCTGCTCCACGCCGCGGTGGAGCAGGGGCTCTTCCCCGGCAATGAGCAGGAGGTGTTGCGTCATGCTGCGGCGGGCGAGGCATCCACCCGGCATGCCTGCCTTCGCGGGGCCGATGGCGAGCCTCTCATGCCGGCGGTGCCCCTCTTCTCGGTGGGCGACGCGGTGCAGTTTATCGACCACCTGGGGCGACGGGTGACGGGCACCGTCCGGCGCGTGAACCAGCGCACCTACACGATTGCCGTCAGCGATGGCGAGAGGGTATACCGGGTACCGATCTCCTACGCACAGATCGCCGCGTTTGGGGAGGGGCTTTCCGAACCGGCGGAAGATTCTCCCTGGCGTCCGGGGGTCGCCGTCGAGTTTGTCGACACGGCGGGGGAGGCGCATCGTGGCCATGTGACGCGCGTGAAGCGCAAGACGCTGACCATTCGCACGGATGCCGGCCAGCTCTACCGCGTCGGCTGCGGCCATCCTCACCTCCGCTGCCTCCGCGCGTAGCGCCACCGCAGGCTGGGAAGAGGGAACCCCTTCAGCAGGACCGCCTTCGCGTGCCTGGGTGGCGAACGCGCGAACAGCTACAGTGTAGCGCAGTAGGAGACAAGGTTCTGGAAGATGGCCAGGCCGTCGGTAGAGCCGTGCGCCGGAAGCAGGGAGCGATCCGGGTGAGGCATCATCCCGAGGACCAGACCAGAGGGATCGACGAGGCCGGCGATGCCACCGGGTGATGTCGCCGGGTTATCGGGGTACTCCTCGGTGGGCTTGCCCTCGGAGTCCACGTAGAGGAACGCGGGCATAAGCTGCGCGTCGGGCGTGCGCACGACACGACCCTCGCCGTGGGCCACCGGCATGCGCAAGATGCGCCCCTCCAGGCCACGCGTCCAGAAAGTACCTGTCTCCTGCACCTGCAAGCGCACCCAGCGGCTCTCAAAGCGCGCCGAGCGGTTCTGTGTCAGCGCGCTGGCGCGCTCGCCGACGTTGCCGTTGGGCAGGAGACCGGTTTCCATCAGTATCTGATCGCCATTGCAGATGCCGAGCACGGGCCGGCCGGACGCGGTGAACGCGCGCAGCTCCTCCTTGAGCCGGGCGATGAGGTGAATGGCAAGGACACGCCCCGCGGCCAGGTGGTCGCCGTAGGAGAAGCCCCCCGGGATCACCAGGCCGACATAGTCATCCAGCCGGCGCCTGCCCTCCAGCAGATCGGCGAGAAGCACGATCTCGCCTTGGCCGCCCGCGTAATCGACGGAGAAGGCCGTCTCCTCATGGCAATTGATGCCGGGGGCATACAGCACCCCAATCTTTGGCGTAACGATCTTGCACCTCCCTAGAGAGGAGAGAGGGAGGGAGCGGCAGCAAGGCCGCCCCCTCTCTCGTCTAGCTCTGACTCGATGGGTATTTCCACCTGTTCCGCGGGCCGGCCAGGGTTACCCGACCACCTCTCGGAACGGGGCGCTCCAGACCTCCTCGAGTTCGGCGAGCGACACGCGCGCCGTGTTGCCGCCGGCGCGGATCTCGATCCCCGGGTCTGGGGCAACGTTGCCGATCACGCGATACTCCAGGCCCTCAAGGAGGAGCGCCGGATCGGTGCCGGCGTCCACCTCCAGGAGAAAGCTGCCGATTGCCTCGGCGAATAGACGGCCCTCCAGCGGGCCCTGCCCGAGCGAGTCCAGATCGAGCACCGCTCCCAAACCGCCCCCATACGCCATCTCAAAGAGACGGGCAAAGAGGCCGCCCTCGCCAATGGCCGCGGCGGCTTGCACCGGGTTCTCCTCGCGCAGAGTGAGCGCGTGGAGGCGGGCCCAGGTCTCTTTCAGACCCGCGGCCCACTCCTGGCCGAAATCGTGCAACGTGCCCGCGCGCTTGCCCTGGCAGTCGAGGTAGACCGAGCCGCCGAGACGCTCCGGATCGAAACGGCCAAGGAGCACCAGGTGATTGCCCGCGCGCTTCAGTGGCTTCGTCACGATGCGCGCCACGTCCGGCACCCGGCCCATCGTTGCCACCGCGAAGGTGAGCGGCACATCGATAGAGCGGCCATCGGAAGACCGGAACGTGCCGGAGCTAGAGTCCTTGCCGGAGATGAAGGGCGTGCCCAGGCGCACGGAGAGGTCGGCGATTGTGTCCACCATCTGCACCAGCGCCCAGTTCCATTCGGGGGTCGCCTTCGGCGTGTAGAAGTTGTCACACAGGGTGATCGCTTCCGGATCCGCTCCGACGGCCACCGCGCGCGAGAGCGCCTCCACCATCATCAGGCGCGCCATCCCTGCCGGGTCCAACTCCCCATAGAAGGGATTGTAGGCGATGGTGCTCACCGCGCCGATGTTTTCGCCGCGCACGGGCGCCGAGACGAAGGCGTGGGTGGGCATTCGGCTTGTGACCCCGGCATAGGGCCCCACTACGGTGCGCCCCTGCACCATCGAGTCGAACTGGAATCCGGCGGCCGATTGGTCGCAGCAGTGGTAATGGGCGAGGACCGCTTTTCCGGCTTCCAGCACCTCTGACAGGCTGGATGGGGTGACCTCCTGAGGGGCCGAACGGCTCACTCGTGCCTCTGATGCCTGGCCAGGCAGCCGCGCGGGCGGCCGGACCTCCGCGGGCTCGATGGGGCAGCAGCGCCACAGGAAGTGCATCTCCAGGTTGACGACCTCCTCGCCACACCAGAACGCCTCATAGCGTTTGGTATCGGTGAACTGACCGATCACCGTGGCCTCCACATCGAAGCGGCGGAGGATCTCCAGGGCGACATCGAGCTTCTCGGGCGGCACGGCGGCGAGCATTCGCTCCTGCGACTCCGAGAGGAGGATCTCCCAGGCGGTGAGGCTCTGGTCCTTCAGGGGCACGCGGTCGAGCTCAACACGCACGCCGGTGTGCTCGCCCATCTCGCCGGCAGCGCAGGAGATCCCTCCGGCGCCCAGATCCGTGATGGTGCGCAGGCAGCCGGTGTCGCGCAGGTGGGGGATCGCCTCCATGAAGTTCCGCTCGATGATCGGGTGGCCGATCTGGACGGCGGCGGCCTCTTTCTCGGCCGTCTCCCCGGTCATCTGTGCGGAGCTGGCTGTCGCGCCGTGCAGGCCGTCGCGTCCGGTTCGCCCGCCCAGTAGGAGCACCGCGTCGCCAGGCTGTGGGCGCTCCTTCATGGCATACTCCCTGGGAATGAGCCCGAGGGAGTGGCCAAGGGCAAGGCACTTGGGGTAGCCCGGATGCGACCGGTAGACGGGGTACATCATCGGGATGCCCATCGGGTTGCAGTAGTAGGCCGTGGCACGGATCGACTCGCGCACGATGTGCCCCGGATGCAGCGCGCCGGCGGGCACGTCTGCTTCCGGCAGGCGCGGGTCCATGGTGCCCATCACCGTGCTTCCGCCGATGGGCATGGCTCCCTTGCCAAAGCCGAGGGTGTCGCGGATGACGCCGCCGTGCTTCGTGGCGACGCCGCCGAAGGTGGCGATGGAACTCGGGAAGTTGTGCGTCTCCCCTTTGATCGTGATGACCCAGTCGTCCGTGAGGAGCATGCCACCGGCGTTGTCCTTGAAGACGGAGACGACGAGCGGGTGGTCGATGCGCCGGGTGGCATCCATCAGCTTCTGGAAAAGCCCCAGGCTCTTCCAGGTGGTGTGGTAGCAGTGGTCGCTCCAGCTCTGCACCACGATCTCCACCTCGGCATCCGTGAAGGGCCGGCCTCGTTCTGCCTCATACTTCTGGAGGGCCCGCATCTGGCACGTGGGAGCGTACCACGAGTTCTCCTCCGAGGCGCGCTGCAGCTCGGCCTCCGACATCCCCGCCAGCGAGATGCGGCGCACCGGCTCCGGGGTGCCCGTGGGGCGCAGGGAGTCCCAAACGCGATCCGCGGGCACGATCTCCTGGACCACCGGGTTATAGAGCACCTCCTCGGCGATCTGGTGGGCCTCGGCCTCGTCGATGCCGAGGAACTGGTAGCGGTGGGCAAGGCGCGCCCACTCGAGCGCGTTCACGCCCAGGGCACGGGCGCCCTCCAGAATCGAGGGTGTCTCTGGGTCGGTGACCGCCCTTTGATAGCCGATCTCCACGATCGGCCCGGCTGCCGGATCGAGCACCGTTTCCGGTGTGCCGCTCTCAAAGACGGAGTTGACGAAAAGCGGCGTCAGGCTCTGGGGGTCCACATCGCCTTCGAGGCGGTAGACCCGCTCGATGGTGAGACCCTCCAGGCGCGTATGGCCTTGGGCGCGCAGGCGCGCAAGCAGCGTGACGGCCTCCGGGTCGTCCGCGCGGTTCACAAAGATGGAATGGATGGGCACTATTGGCTCTCCCTGTCGGCGCCGAGGAGGGAAAGCATGCCCGCCTCCGGCGCGTATATCAAGAGCGGATCGCGGGTGGTTTCTCCAGCCAGAGGAGAGGCACAGGCGACCCACTCCATTTTAGCATAGATTGAAAAGAATGGGAACCGTGCGAAGGCCACTCCGCGTTGACAGGATCGGCGGCGTGGCTTATAATAGGCGCGTTGGAGCCCAATTGGGGCAAGAGGGGAGGGGCTAGGAAAGCATGCCGAAGAACGAGTCGGATCGCGAGCGCACACGGCGCCGCAAGCGCAAGGAAGAGCGTGCGCGCGAGGAGAAGAAGGCCGCCATCGCCGAGGCGGCAACCAAGCCCAAGAAGCGGAAGACGTCCGCCGCTACCGCCACCGTGTAGACCGAGTGTTTACTCGAACCCTATGGAAGCGCCTCCCGGCGCTCCTGCCGGTGGGGCCGCGCCCTCTCTGGCGCTTTCCCATGCCCAGGCGGCAATGGGGTTGTGTGCGTTTTCGCGAGTGCGTGACGGGTGCCTGCGTTGGTGCGGCGCGCACAGGCGGGCCGGGCCCGTCACGTATCCGCGAAACCCCGCGTGAGCCATCGCCGGGCGTCGCCTCTGGCCCTATGCCGCGGCGCAGATCTTCAGGCTGAGGTCGAGAGCGGGCGCCGAGTGGGTGAGCGCCCCGACGGAGATCAGATCCACCCTGGTCTCCGCCGCGGCGCGCGCGGTCGCCTCACTAATGCCACCCGAAGCCTCGGTGAGCGCCCTGCCACCTACCAGGGCGACGCACTCGCGCATCTCTTCAGGGGTCATGTTATCGAACATGATGATGCCGGCGCCCGCAGCAAGCGCCTCCTCTACCTGCTCGCGGCTCTGCGTCTCCACCTCGATCACCACCGTGTGCCCCCCGCGGGCGCGGGCGCGGCGCACTGCCTCGGTGATGCCACCGGCGGCCGCAATGTGGTTGTCCTTGATCAGGATCGCGTCGTCCAGCGCGTAGCGGTGGTTCTGTCCGCCGCCGGCGCGCACGGCGTACTTCTCCAGCAGGCGCAGGCCCGGCGTCGTTTTTCGCGTGTCCACGATGGTGGCGCCCGTGCCCGCGACCAGGTCGACAAACCGCCGCGTGAGGGTGGCGATCCCGGAGAGGCGCTGGAGGAAGTTGAGCGCCACGCGCTCGCCCATCAGGATGGCGCGCGCCCGACCCTCGATAGAGACGACGCGCTGCCCGGGAGTGACGGAGTCGCCATCCTCTGCCAGGGCGTCGAAGCGGAGCTCCGCGTCGAGCAGGGCGAAGGCCAGGGCAGCCACCTCCAGGCCGGCGATGACGCCCTCCTGCTTCGCCACGATCTCCGCG
>DUUU01000123.1 GCA_012841485.1 Armatimonadota bacterium | reverse complement strand
GGTTCCTTGACACCGGCGGGCGCGCGTCGGAATCGATACGCAGACGGGTGTTCTGTTCGGTTGGTCCGGGCCGTAGGGCCCTCTTTTTTTGGGTGGCGAGCCTCCCCGGCAAGCATGAAGTGGGGAGAGCCCGCCGTATCTTTGGTGATGGAGGGAAACTCTCATGGCTGTAACAGCCGCGGAAGTGCGCGATCTGCGTGAGCGCTCTGGCGCTGGGATGATGGACTGCAAGCGCGCCCTGGAAGAGACGGGCGGCGATCTTGAGAAGGCGATGACTCTGCTCCGCGAACGCGGCATCCTGAAGGGGGCCAAGCGCGCCGAGCGCGTTGCCGCCGATGGCACGGTTGGCGTCTACGTCCACCATGACAAGAAGATGGCCGTTCTCGTGGAAGTGAACAGCGAGACCGACTTCGTCGCGAAGACGGATGAGTTCCAGGAGCTGGCGCGCAACCTGGCGATGCAGATCGGCGCCCGCTCGCCGCTCTACATCCAGCGCGAGGATGTGCCGGAGGAAGTGGTCGAGCATGAGCGCCGCATCCACCGCGCTCAGGCCGAGCAGGAAGGAAAGCCGGCGCAGGCAATCGACAAGATCGTCGAGGGCCGCATCGGCAAGTGGTTCGAGGAGATCTGCCTCCTGGAGCAGCCGTTCATCCGCGATGAGTCGCGAAAGGTGAAGGACCTGATCGATGACGTGGTAGCCCGCCTGGGCGAGAAGGTCGTCGTGCGCCGCTTCACGCGCTATCGCGTGGGTGAGAGCACCGACTAATGGCTACCATGCCCAAATGGCGCCGAGTGCTGCTGAAGCTGAGTGGCGAGGCACTGGCCGGGAATGGCCAGGCGAGCATCGCCGCAGAGGTCGTGCATGGGATCGCCCTTGAACTGAAGGAGATCTGGGAAGAGGGTATTCAGATCACGCTCATCGTGGGCGGCGGGAATATCTTCCGAGGATCCCAGGCAGCCCAGGTGGGCATGGATCGCGCGACCGCCGACTATGCGGGAATGCTCGCGACCGTGATCAACGCGCTCTTCCTTCAGGACGCCCTGGAGAAGGTCGGGGTCGATACGCGGGTGCAGACGGCGATCCAGATGCAGGAGGTCGCGGAGCCGTTCATCCGGCGGCGCGCCGAGCGGCACCTGGAGAAGGGCCGTGTCGTCATCTTTGCCGCCGGCACGGGCAACCCCTACTTCACGACGGATACCGCCGCGGCGCTACGCGCCAATGAAATTGGGGCCGAAGTCCTCCTCATGGCAAAGAACCGGGTGGATGGCGTGTATGATCGCGACCCCCGGCAAGACCCGAACGCGCGCCGCTTCCGACATCTAGGCTATATGGAAGCGATCCAGGGCGGCTACCGCGTGATGGATATGACGGCATTCTCCCTTTGCATGGAGAATAAGATGCCGATTGTGGTGTTTGATATCGGCGTGAGGGGCAACATCCGCCGGGTCATCTACGGCGAAGAGATCGGCACGTTGATTAGCTGACGGCCTCGGTTTTGGGGGCAGCCCGGCGGCCACAGCGCCGCCGGGCTGCCCTGCCCATCGATAGAGCCCATCGAATTCTTGCAGGTTACCCGCCTCGAAGCGAGAAATCTAGGGACATAAAGAACTTGGGGGTGGAATCATGGAGATGGCAAACCTAGTCCTCGAAGAGGCCGAGGAGAAGATGAAGAAGACTGTGGAGGCCACCCGCCGTGAGTTCAACGGCATCCGTACCGGGCGCGCGAGCCCCGCGCTGCTGGATCGGATCACCGTGGATGTGTACGGAACGCAACTGCCGTTGAACCAGGTGGCGACCATATCGGTCCCCGAAGCGCGGCTGTTGATGATCTCGCCGTGGGATAAGGGCACGATTCCGGCAATCGAGCGCTCCATCATGAAGTCGGACCTGGGGCTGAACCCCTCTAGCGACGGCAACGTGATCCGGCTCGCGATTCCGCAGCTCACGGAGGAGCGCCGGCGTGACCTGACACGGGTCGTCCATAGGAAGGCGGAGGAGGGCAAGATTGCCATCCGGAACGTGCGTCGCGAGGCCAACGAGGAGCTGAAGAAGCTGCGCAAGGCGAGCGACATCTCTGAGGATGACGAGAAGCGCGCGGAGGAGCGCGTGCAGAAGCTGACCGACAAGTACATCTCGGAGATCGAACGGATCCAGGAGAACAAAGAGCAGGAAGTGCTGGAAGTCTAAGATGGTTCAAACGCTTGGCGCGCCGCGTCTCGATGAGACGGATGAGAAGCTGTTGGAGCGCATACGCCAGGGGGCGATTCCCCGGCACGTCGCCATCATCATGGATGGCAACGGCCGCTGGGCTAGCCGGCAGGGCCTGCCGCGGATCACCGGCCATCGCGCCGGGGCCGAAAGCGTGCGCACGGCTGTTGAGGCCGCGCTGGAGCTTGGGATCGAAGTCCTGACGCTCTATACCTTCTCCGTGGAGAATTGGCGCCGCCCGCAGGAAGAGGTGGAGGCGCTGATGCTCCTCATCGAGCACTTGATCCACCGCGAGATCGAGTCGCTTCACGCCGCGGGCGTGCGCCTCGGAGTGCTGGGCCGCATCCACGAGCTGCCACCCTCCCTCCAGGAGGAGCTGCGCCGCGATATGGAGATGACGGCGGAGAACCAGTCGCTGCTTCTCAACCTGGCCATCAACTACGGGGGCCGCGCCGAGATCGTAGACGCGGCGCGGGCGCTGGCGCGGCGCGTGCAAGCGGGTACCCTGGACCCGGACGATATTGGGGAAGAACTGATCAGCAACGCGCTCTACACGGCGGGGCTGCCGGATCCCGACCTGCTCATCCGCACGGCGGGCGAGCTGCGCGTTAGCAACTACCTCCTCTGGCAAATTGCCTACACGGAGATGTGGGTGACCGACGTGCCCTGGCCCGCCTTCGCGCGCCGGCAGCTCCTGGAAGCCGTCGCCGACTATCAGCGGCGCCAGCGCAAGTTCGGCACGGTGCTTGACTCATGAGGCGGATCGCGGTTCTGGGTTCGACGGGGTCCATTGGCACCCAGACGCTCGCGGTGGCCGAGGAGTTCTCGGACGGGCTGGAAGTGACCGCCCTGGCGGCTCGCCGGGATAGCGACGCGCTTTTCGAGCAGGTGCGCCGCTTCCGTCCGCGGGTGTGCTGCCTGGTGGACGCGGAAGCGGCGGACCGGCTGGCATGCCGCCTGCGCGCAGAAGGCATGGGCACGGAGGTGCTCTCTGGGCCCGGCGGATTGGTGGCCCTGGCCACGGCGTCGGATGTGGATACGGTGGTGGTGAGCGTCGCGGGAAACGCCGCCCTCGAGTCATCGCTTGCCGCCCTCGGCGCCCGAAAGCGCCTGGCCATCGCGACAAAGGAAGTGTTGGTCTCTGCGGGGCACCTCGTGATGCGCGAAGCGGCACGCACGGGCGCCGAGGTGCTCCCGGTGGATAGCGAGCACTCCGCGATCTTCCAATGCCTGCAGGGCGAGAAGAGCGCGGCGCTGCGCCGGATCCTTCTGACCGCCTCCGGGGGCCCGTTCCTGGATTACACCCGGGACGCTCTCGAGACGGTCACCGTCGCCGATGCGCTGGCGCATCCAACGTGGCGCATGGGCAGCAAGATCACCGTGGACTCCGCGACGTTGATGAATAAGGGTCTGGAGGTGATCGAAGCGCAATGGCTGTTCGGGGTCGATCTCTCCCAGGTGGAGGTGGTCGTCCACCGGCAGTCCATTGTGCATTCGCTCGTGGAGTTTGCAGACCGGTCGGTGATCGCGCAACTCGGCTATCCCGATATGCGTCTGCCAATACAGTATGCGTTATTCTATCCGGAACGTTTGGCGAATAACTTGCGTCCGCTGGATCTAGCGAGTGCGGGCGCTTTGACCTTTGAGAGCCCGGACACGGAGCGTTTCCCGTGTCTGGCATTGGCATACGAGGCTGCCCGCGCTGGAGGAAGCGTGCCCTGCGCGCTGAACGCCGCCAACGAGGTGGCCGTGGAACTCTTCCTCCAAGGCCGTGTTGGTTTTACCGACATCGCTGCGTTGAACGCGACGGTGATGCGGCGGCATACCCCAATTGCCGACCCGGATCTGGCGCAGATCCTGGCGGTGGACCGGTGGGCGCGGGATGAGGCGGCACGGGTGGCCGAGGAAGGCTTGGATCAATAATGAGCTTGGCTGGGTTGGAAACGCTGCTTGCCTTTATCATCGTATTGGGTCTGGCCGTACTACTGCACGAGCTGGGCCATTTCCTTGCGGCCAAAGCGTTTGGAGTGCGGGTGCTGGAGTTCGCGTTTGGGTTTCCGCCCAAGCTCTTCACCCTGTTCAAGCGAAATGGCACCGAGTATAACATCAGTGCTCTCCCTATCGGGGGCTACGTGCGCCTGGCGGGCACCGAGCCGGGCGAGGATGCCGGTCCGGATGGCTTCAACAGCAAGCCACCCTGGCAGCGCATGCTGGTCTACTTCGCCGGGCCGTTGATGAACTTCATCCTGGCCGGGGTGCTCTTCATCGGCATGGGGATGACCGTGGGCGTGCCGACCAAGGGCAAAGAGGTACACATCTCCGCCGTTGTGGCCGGGGAGCCGGCGGCGCGCGCGGGCTTTCGCGAGGGCGACCGCGTCGTGGCCATTGATGGCGAGCGCATCACCCATCTCGATACCATGCTGAAGATGGTCAAGGCCAGCCCCAACCGGCCGGTTCTCTTCACCGTGGAGCGGGACGGGCGCCAGATGCAGATTGAGGTGGTGCCCGCGGCCAAAGAGGGCGGCATCGGCCAGATCGGCGTCGCGCTCACCGATGTCACCTACGAGAAGACGGGCGTGATCGGCGCGATTGCCCATGGCACCCAGCAGACGTGGCGGTGGACGCGCGACACAGTGAAGGGCATCGCCCAGATCTTCACCGATAGCGAGGCGCGAAAGAGCGTGGGTGGCCCCGTTGCCATTGCGCGCCTGGCGGGGATGGCGTTTCGCGACGGTGCGATCACCTTCCTCACGTTCCTGGCGGTCATCAGCGTGAACCTGGGAGTGTTGAACCTCCTGCCGCTGCTGGTCGTGGATGGAGGTCAGATCGCTTTCCTTGCCCTGGAGTGGGTGCGCGGGCGACAGCTGCAGCCGTCGTTGCAGCTCTCCATTCAGGTCGTGGGAATGGTCATCATTCTGCTCTTTGTGGCGCTCTTGACCGTGCGCGATATTACCAACTGGGTTGGGGGCAAGTTCTGAGCAGGCCGCCACGCAGGCGCCGCGAGGGCGGCGCCTGTTCTGGCCTGCCAGGGATGCCGGAGCATCGGATCGCCTCCTCGCGTGCGCTCGGAGCTTGAGACGCCAACAGCAAATCACGCGGCTGATCGCTGAACAGCGGATCAAGCCGCCCTCGGTGACCGACCTGAGACAGGCCGTTCCGCGCTGCCGATCCGGGCCATCGTGAGGGAGCGTCTGGCGCTAGGGGCCCCCTTGGCGGGATCTCCCAATGCCCGGCAGCAGGCGGATGTGCTGCCTCTATCTGGCCGGTCGCGGGGGAGGTGCTTTTGTGGGGGCTTGGGGCCGCGCTGGCCCCGAGCCGGCGAGCGGCAGGGAGAGGAATCGATCATGAAAGCCACGTTCTTACCACACTTCCTTTGCGTGGCAGCCATCGCTGCCATCCTGGCGGCGCACCCGACGGCGGCCGCCGAGCGAGTTCTCTTTGACGGCCAGCCCCCCGCGCCCGCGGGCATTACCCTCGGCGGCTGGGGAAGTGGGACGGTCACCTTCACCGGCGAGGAGCAGTACGAGGGGGGCGGCGTGCTGAAGATCAAGGCGCGCGATTTCTACCAGGGCGCCCGGCTGGATTTCCGCGAACCGATTGATCTCACTCCCGTCCTGCGCCAGGCAAACGCCTATCTTTCCCTGACGGTAAAACTTGGCAGCGGCTCGCAGGCCGCGCCGGCGGTTGCGCCCGATATGGGCATGTTGGCCCCTGGCATGGATCCCGGTGGGATGCCGGGCATGGGCGCGCCTCAGGCCTCCGTTCCGAAGGTGACGAAGCTGCGGGTCGTCCTCCAGGGCGAGGGAACCTCCTTCGAACTCTATCCCATACACGACATCGCGCCGGGTGATGCCGGCTGGGTAACGGTTGGCATTCCGCTGGAATCCCTGAAGGAGCGGGTCGGCGAGGGCTCGTTCCGGGTGAAGCGATTGGTGCTCACCGCGAACGCGCCGGATACCCTCACCGTTGGCCGGATCCTGGCGATCAACGATGATACGGAGATCACGGCCGATGCCACCCCGTCGCAATTCAACGAGATCCCCGTGGGTCAGCCGGTCCGCTTCACCGCCGAGGCGAGCGCGGGAGTCACTCCGCTCAAACTGTGCTGGGACTTCGACGCGAGCGATGGTGTGCAGGAAGAGGCGGTGGGCGCGAGCGTCGAGCACACGTTCAGCAAGCCTGGCCGGTATACGGTGACCTTCACCGCCAAGCCCGCCGATCAGGCGAACAAGCAACCGCGGGTCACGACCATGGAGGTTCAGGTAATCAACTAGGCTCCCAGGCGTCGTTGGTCTTGGAAGGATGCCTCGCCAGGTGTGACCGGCCTCGATTTCAGTGCGCCGCGGGTGCGCAGCGGTCCCGCGCGTGTCGCGCGGAGATCCATCTCCGCGCTGCTTGCGAGCGAAGCCCTGCCGGGCTGGGTTGGGCGGCACTCCCTGGTGTCGTAGAACGGCGAGGATTGGGAGGGGAAGCGCCGCGCGCGAGGTTGACTTCACTCCCGGGCACCTCAGAGCGGCGAGGGCCGGGTTGGGAGGGGGAGCCCCGAAGGGGCTTTGCCAAGAAGCAGCACGGGCTTCTAGCTCCGCGCGCCGGCGGCCCTCTCCATCTGTGTCCGTTCCCCTCATCCGGGGTATCGAAGGGGGCGGCCCGCCTCTCAAGGATCGACTGCGGCGGGTGCCTTTTCGAAGTTGACCATCTCCGCGATGCGGTAGATCGGCTTGCCCTGAGACTCGTGGTAGGTGCGGATGCCGAGCTCCGCCAGCAGGCCCAGCATGATCGCCTGCACTCCAAGGAGAAAGAGGAACACGGCCAGCATCAGCAGCGGATTCCGGTGTGCCTTGATCCCCTCAAAGAACTTCTGGTAGAGGGTGAGCAGACCGGTGAGGATGCCTGCCCCGCAGAGCGTGAACCCCATCCCGCCAAAGAGATGGATCGGCTTCGTGCCATAGCCGCCAAGGAAGCGCACCACCATCAGATCCAGGACGACGCGGAAAGTGCGCGACAGCCCATACTTGCTCTTCCCTGCCGTGCGCGGGTGATGGGTCACCGGCATCTCCGTCACTCGCGCGCCTTCCAGCGCCGCCCACGCCGGAATGAAGCGGTGCATCTCGCCGTAGAGGCGAACATCCTTGAGCACGGACGCGCGATAGGCCTTGAGCGTGCATCCGTAGTCGTGGATGCGCACACCGGTGGAGCGGGCGATGAGCGCGTTCGCAATCATCGAGGGCAGACGGCGGGTGAGGCCCCTATCCTGGCGCTTCTGTCGCCAGCCACTGACGACGTCGTAGCCTTCCTCCAGCCTGGCCAGGAGGCGCGGGATATCCACCGGATCGTTCTGCAGATCGGCATCAAGCGGCACGATGACTTCGCCACGGGCGGCGTCAAACCCGGCCGCCATCGCCGGGGTCTGCCCGAAGTTGCGCCGGAAGCGTATCAGGCGCATGCGAGGGTTGCCGGAGGCGAGCTCTCGTAGAATCTCGAAGGAGCCGTCTCGGCTGCCGTCATCGACGTAGATGACCTCATACTCAATCCCGAGAGGACCGACCGCCGCCGCGACCTGCTCTTGCAGGCGGCCAACATTCTCCTCCTCGTTGTAGACCGGTATGACGATGGATAGGTAGGGCGTGGCCCCCATGCGTCTCCCTTCATCGCGCAGATGCCATGGAGAAGGCAAACTGCTCCTACCCCTCCGATTCGCTGGCGAGATTCCGGATACCTTCCTCACTGACGGCCGCGCTGGCGGAGCCGCGAGCGTGCATCCGCGAGCATAGCGCCCAACCGACGTTTCAGCACCGAGGGTGCAGGGGTAAGCTAGTGCGAGCGGTTCTGAATCTGCCGCTGTGGGGGTGCCGGCGCTGATGGAGCGAGGGCACCTTGCCGCCCGTTTGCCCGACGCGCTGGATAGGGCGCGCCGGCCGGCGACGCAGGGGGGAGCAGAGATGGCGACAGAGATCATAGAGGTGCGCGGACATATCATTGATTCCCTTGTCTTGCCTCGCATCCTGGATGAGATCCTCAACCACGCGGGCAACTTTGAAGTGCTCGATGTCGATATCGGCAAGCAGCGGATGGATGTCAGCTATGCCCGGATCAGGGTGACCGCGTCGGACCAGAAGCAGCTCAAGGAGATCCTCGCTGCCGTTCGTGATCACGGCGCGCAGGTCGTGGGGGAAGGCGGGGTCACGCTGGCCCAGGCACCCGCCGACGGCATCTTTCCCGATGGTTTCTACGTCACCACCAACTACCCTACGCAAGTGCGCTATGGGGAAGAGTGGATACCGGTCGAGCATCAGCGCATGGACTGTGGCATCCGCTTTGATCCACAGCGGCTGCGCGCCGAGACGGCCAAGTTCTGCCAGGTGCGCGCCGGCGACTGGTTTGTCACGGGAAGCACGGGCGTGCGCGTGGTCCCACCTGGCCGGAGTCGCGAGCGGAGCATCTTCGAGTTCATGTCCAGCGAGGTGTCGTCGGAGAAGCCAAAGCATGCCATCATCCGGGAGCTGGCGCAGGAGATGCGTGAGGCGCGCGCGGCCGGAAAGAAGAACCTCCTGGTCGCGGGGCCCGCGGTGGTGCATACCGGGGCGGTTCCTTCGGTGGTCGGCTTGATCGAGGCTGGGGTGATCGATCTCCTCTTTGCGGGCAACGCGCTCGCGGTGCACGATATCGAGAATGCCCTCTTTGGCACGTCGCTGGGCGTGGATCTGGAGCACGCGCTCTCGGCGGAGCGAGGGCACGAGCATCACATTCGCGCCATCAACCGCATCCGGGACGCGGGGGGCATCCGCGCGGCGGTGGAGTCCGGCGTCCTGCGCAGTGGCATCATGCACGCCTGCATCCGCCACGGAGTCGAGTTTGTCCTGGCGGGCTCCATCCGCGATGACGGGCCGCTTCCCGAGGTGATCACCGACGTGATCGAGGCGCAGCAGCGGATGATGGCGCTCACCGAGGGAGTGCAGATCGCGCTCATGGCCGCAACCGCCCTCCATGCCATTGCCACCGGGAATATTCTCCCTGCCACGACCCACATCATCTACGTGGATATCAACCCGGGCGTGGTGACGAAACTGGCCGACCGGGGCAGCTTTCAGACGGTTGGTCTGGTAACGGATGTGGGTCTCTTCTTCGGCGATTTGCTGGAACAGGTGAGAGGGCCCGAGCCGGTTGCGCCTCCACGCCCGCGGATGCGCCGGAGCATGGTCGCCGCGGGCAATGGTGGAAGGCGGGCAAGGCGATGACCCGGGTCTTGATGTGCCCCCCGGATTTCTTCGGGGTGGAGTATGAGATCAACCCGTGGATGCACCGCGACGAGCCGCCGGTGCTGGCGCGCGCGGGCGAGCAATGGCGCGCGCTGAGGCAGGTGCTCATCGCGAGCGCCGGGGCAAAGGTCCTGGAGCTCTCGCCGCGCCCGGGCCTCCCGGACTTTGTCTTTACCGCGAATGCCGGTCTGGCCATCGGCGATACCTTCGTTGCCAGCCGCTTCCGCTTTGCCCAGCGCCAGAAGGAAGAGGCCTACTTCCACCAGTGGTTCGCCGAGCATGGTTACCGCGTCATCACGCTGCCCGGAGACCTCTACTTTGAGGGTGAAGGCGACGCCTTCCCGGTAGGGGGCAACCTCTTCGCCGGCTACCATTTCCGGTCGGATGTCCGTTCTCACCACGCCGTGGCGGACCTCTTCGGGTTGCGCGCGCTTTCCCTCCACCTGCGCGACCCGCGCTTCTACCACCTGGATACCTGTTTCTGCCCTCTCGACGAGCGGACTCTCGCCTACTTCCCCCCAGCGTTCGATGAATACGCCTGCCGGGTGATCGAGGCGCACTTTCCAGTCTGGATCGTCGTGCCCGAAGAGGAAGCCCTCTGCTTCGCGTGCAATGCGGTCGTGATCGGCAAGCACGTTGTCCTGAACGCGGGGTGCGTTCGCTTCGAGCAGGCCCTCCGGGAGCATGGCTTCCAGCCCCACCCGGTGGATGTGAATGAGTTCCTGAAAGCCGGCGGCGCGGCGAAGTGCATGACGCTTTTCCTGCGCTGACATCCTCCCGCGGCTGTCCGGAGCGCCACCCGCGGGCGGTATCGTTCCCTGCGCGCGCAGGGAAAGGGCCGATCTCGGCCGATTGCCCGGCCTAACCGGCTGGATCGACGCGGCAACGGTGAACGACGCATCAGGTGCAGGTGTTCGGGCTGCCTCTGGCGAATTCACCTGGCGTGCGCCCATCTGGCGCCTGGAGGAAGCCGTGCAGCTCAAGCCGCCATTTCGAGCGTATGATCCAGAGAGAGACCGCGAAGCCGCGCACCGCATTTGGCGAGAGGTCGGCTGGCTGAAAGAGGGCCGCGAGGAGGCGATGGACCGCTACGTCCTTGCCGGCCGCGCGTTGGTGGCGGAGATCGATGGCACCGCCGAATGCTTGGTCCTCAGCTCGACCGGCTTGCTGCGCTACCGGGAGGAGGATCTCCCCTTTGCCTGCCTCACCGGCGTGACCACGAGTTACGTTGCCCGCAGGCAGAAGCTCGCGGGTCGGCTCGCTGCGAGCATCGTGGCCGCGGATGCGCTGGATGGTGCTCTTGTCGCCGGGCTGGGCATGTTCGAGCAGGGCTTCTACAATAAGCTCGGCTTTGGCACCGGCACCTACGAGATATTCTACACCTTCGACCCGGCGCATTTGCGGGTGCCGGTGTCGCCGCGCGTCCCCTGCCGGATCACGCCGGACGATTGGGCAGAGGTACACGCCGCGCGCCTGGCCCGGAGGCGGCGCCACGGGGCGTGCAACCTGACCCACCCGGAGATGACGCGGCTGGATATGGAATTCGAGAAAGGCTTCGGGCTGGGGTACCGCGACCCGCGCACCGGCGCGCTAACGCACCACTTCTGGTGCAGAACAGACAGCGCGGAGCACGGCCCCTATCACATGATCTGGATGGCCTATCGCACGCTCGAGGAGTTTCTGGAGCTGATGGCGCTTATCCAGAGCCTGGGCGACCAGGTCCGGCTGATGCACCTGTGTGATCCGCCCGGGATGCAGCTGCAGGATCTTCTGGACCGGCCTTTCCAGCGCCGGCAGGCCAGCAAGGGTGGGGAGTTCGAGAGCAACGCATGGGCGAGCGCCTGGTGGCAGGCGCGGATTCTCGATCTTCCCGGATGCCTGGCGCGCACGCGCCTTCCGTGGTGCGACTTGCGGTTCAACCTCTCGCTGCACGACCCGATCGAGCGGCTGCTGGATGAGGATGCCCCCTGGCGCGGGATCGGCGGTGACTACGTGGTCACCCTTGGCCCCGAATCGAACGCGGAGCGCGGGCACGACCCGTCGCTCCCAGTGCTCCAAGCCTCGGTGAACGCCTTCACCCGGATGTGGCTCGGGATCGTCCCGGCCACCGGTCTGGCTGCCACTGACGACCTCAGTGGCCCCCCCGAGTTGCTGGATGCTTTGGAGGCCGCCTTCCGCCTGCCGCCCCCGCGCCCGGACTGGCCATTCTAAGCCGGAGGGCCAGGCGCTCCCCTCGGAAGCGGCCTGACCCTCCTCTATTCTCTCTCAGTTCTCCCTGCCCGCCTCACCGCGGCGTGAGCGCAAACCAGCGCGTCTCTCCCCGGCGCATCGGGAAGGAAAGGGTTCGCGCGCGCTCAGCGACCACCTCGCCGGTTGTCAGATCCTCCACGCGGCTGGGAGTGAGGAGCGTCAGCTGCTTCTCCCCATCCACCAGGGCATGGATCGTCAGGAAATACTGGCTGGCGTAGACGGCGTCGCCCGCGGGCGCGGCGACCCACGCGCCGGCCCAGCGCGCCAGGGCGTTGAAGAAGCTATCCGTCATGCACGTGGCCCCGAAGAAGAGTGACTTCCACGTGCCGAAGTCGCGCGCGCCCACGGCGGCGGTGCCATCCGGATAGGTGCCCACCACGCGCGCTTTCTCATCCTCCACGATGAACGCGGGGCCCGCGAGGGCAGCCAGTGAAAGGGCATCGCCCGGATCGAGCGGCCCTGCCGTAGGCGCCACATCCGCGGTGAGCGGGATCTCACCGTTGGTGGGGCGCACCCGGATGCCGGTGATCTCGGTGATGGCAGCCGCCGGCTCGGCCTGGCCAACTACACCGGGAGCGTGCATGAAAGCTAGCGTCTTGCCCGCTCGGCGGAGCGCCTTGACCGCCGCCTTTTCCGCAGGCGACAGGTGATGCGCGTTCAGGAAGAGATAGAGGCGGTATTCCGGCAGCGACTTCTCGCAGAGGTCCGGCTGCAAGTAAAGGTGGTAGGGCACGCCGGACTGGTTAAGCTGGTAGAGCTGGCGGACGATCGCCTCGTAGCGGAAGGTGCGCCCGGTCCGGTAGCCAAGGAAATCTAAGCTCCGCTCGTCGATGAAGACGGCCACGTCGGCGCGCGGCATTCCTGGAAGCCGCAGGTCGCGAGAGAAAGCGGCGCGCGCCTCGGCGATCCCGCGCATGATCTGGTCGTCGCGGAACCAGCCTCCCGACATATCGTACCACCAGGTGCCGTGCCCGTAGGCGAGCATCATGCCGCACTCGCGGCGCACCATGGCGTTGTGATCGGCGGCGTTCTCCGCGCGGCCCACGTTGTAATCATACTGCGGGTCGCGCCACCCGGAAAGCCACGAGCGCCAATCCTGCTCGGTGAGCTTGATCCGCCCGTGCAGGCTCAAGGATCCCCAGGTGGAGTGGCACTCGCCGACTTCGCCGGCCATGCGCACGCCGTAGGCTGCCGGACCGGCCAGAAAGTCAATATCAGGCGATTGGAGCATGCGCCCGGTGGCCAGGTGGCTGTCCACGCCAGCGGCCGCGTCTTCCCAGTAGGTGCTCACGAGCGCCCGGCCCTGGGTTTCCTCCTTGACCACGCGCGCATAGGCGTGGATCGTCTCCACCGTTCCCTCGCTGTAGAACCGGTTGTAGTCCGCGATATCCTGGTCGCGCGGGAGGGTGAGGAAGAAGCCAGACGCCAAGCGGCGCTCGCCCGAGGGGATCTCCGCCGTCTCGAACGTCACGTCCGGGCGGCCCCAGGCCCGGCGGAAAGCGGCCAGGTCGTTCCGGTAGAAGCGGCGGAGCCAGTCGCGGAACGCCCGGCGCGAGGCCTCGCTGTAGTCGGCCAGGTGGAGGTCCTTCGGGTCATGCCGGGCCCACTGGAAAAACTGACCGTCGTTGAGACCGGCGATGTGGTAGCCGGCGACCGCCTTACCCGGAAGGCTGGAGTTCACGTGCCGGATCAGGCGGCGGATCGCTTCGATTGTATCCCGGCGGAGCACGGAAGAGACGAGGGAGGGCGCATAGCGCTCGCGCGCCTTCGGATCCGGCTCGCGTCCCCAATCCTTGGGATGCATCTGGACGACCGCCTTCTGGCCATTTTGATCGGCGCAGACCTCGGTCGGGTGCTCCTCGCCCCACTTGCGGTAGGGATCAGTGGCCAGATAGAAGAGGATGTAGCCGTCAGGATCCACGCGCAGGATCCGCCAGAGGAGCTCGTCGACCTCGGTAAAGTCCATCTTGCCGGCGCCGATCCACGGGCCGCGGTCGCTATAGACCCCTCGCCCGAGCGTGAGCGGGAGCAGGTAGACGCGGACTCCAGCGCCGCGGAAGTCGGCGATCTGGGCATTCCACTGGTTATGGAAAGGCGCGACGTAGAACGCGGGCTCCACGGGCCTGCCATCGAAGAAGAAGCGGACGCGCCCGTCGATCACCTTCCGATCCGCGACGGCGCGCTGCCGACGCTGGAGGCGCTCGCGCGCCTGCTCCAGGGGCGGCAGCTCCTCCGGACGGGGCTTCTCATACCGCGGGCGGTACACTTCTTCGGCCGCGGGCTCCAGCTCGAAATCGTCCCAAATGACCGTGGCGGGCGCCCGGTTCAACAGCACGTGGATCCGAACGCGCGCGTTTCCCGGGCGGACGGTGAAGCGGACGCGGAGCTGCTTCCAGCCATCGCCCGTGTAGAGCGGGCGCGGGATGCTGAAAGCGTTCGGGAAGCGCATCTCGGGCGAATCGGCGGTGTACTGGCTGATCATGAAATAGACGTTGGCGTGCGACCGCCCCTCCACGTGAACCCACGCGCGCGCCTCGTACTCCTTGCCCGCCTCCAGCGGGATATAGTCACTCGCCAGCATCGAATAGCCCACGGAGTTGCTCTTACGCACGCGGATGGCGCGCTTCCCGGAATGGACGCGCTTTGTTTCCCACGCCCAATCGCCCTGGCCTTCTTCGCCCAGGCTGAACTCCCAGCCGGCCAGATCCTTATCGCCCTCCTCAAAGCCGGCGTTGGGCATCGCGAGACGCGCTTGTGCGCTGGCGGGCGCCGGGAAGAGGGAGCCAAAGAGCAGTACGAGCAACGCGAACCGGGCAAGAGAGAGCGCATTCATCCGTGGAACCTCCAGTCACCGCCTGTGGTCGCGGCGTATCCGTCACTCTCTCTTTCGGTGCCGGACATCATGAACTCCTGCGCTCCTGCTCTGTGCGTGATGGAGGTGTTCCGATACCGTTTCCGGGCCGCGAGCGTCGGGTACATCCTAACGTGAATCGAGGGTCATGAACGCGGAACCGCTGAAGAGGAGGCTGCAAGATGACGCTTGCGGATTGGGGAACGGTTGCATTGATCGTCATCGCGCTCGTCAACCTGGTGCTCCTGGGCGGGTTGGTCTTCCTTGTTTTCATGGTGCGCAACCAGCTCCGCCAGCTCCGCCAGCAGGCGCAGCCCATTTTCAACGAGGCAAGCGCCACGTTGAGGATGGTCAAGGATGTCACCAGCAATGTGGGCCAGCGCGCCGAGGCGATCTCTGCGCGCGCAGAGCATCTGGCGGCGGATTTCACGCAGCGAGCCGAGGCGATCTCGGCGCGTGCCGAGACGCTTGCGAACGATATGTCGCGGCGGGCCGAGCAGATGTCGGCGGACTTCACGCAGAGCGCGGAGCGGATCACCTCTGGTGTGACAAGCCGGTTCGACGAGGTGTCGCGTGACCTCACCCAGAAGATGGAGCGGATTCTCGATCTGGGCGAGGATCTCGCGGAGCGTGTCGTGGCTCGCGTGGATACCACCACGTCTGTCATGGAAGAGGCGGTTGCTCGGCCCCTGGTGACGCTCGCCAGCGTGCGCGATGGCATCCAAAAGGGGTTGGATGTGTGGCGCGAATACCGGAGCCGCGCGGAAGGCGATGGTAAGCCCGCCGCGCCCACGCCAGAACAGGAGAAGGAAGTCCGTCGCATGATCGAGGAAACCCCCACGATCGTGCCTCAGGCAGAGACGGTGGAAGGGTGATAGTGGCCGGGCATCCCGTCGCCGCGCGCCGCTCTCTCGGGCGCCGTTGCCCCCTGTGGCAACGGCGCCCGAACAGGCGTGTTTAGAACGAGCGCCAGGTGGGTATTTTACAGCGAGTGAACCCCGTTGTTTGCCTATCGTAATCGAGTTGGGAGGCCCGCGCGCGGAGCCTTCTGCGCGTGGTGAGGCGCGACCATGAGGCGTAGCGAACTCCGGTTGCTGGAGGCCGTTCCCGGGCCTTCGGGCCAGGCGGCCTGGGTGGAGGTTCATTCGCCATGCCACCGGTTCGTCGCCCTGTTCCTGATCATGGCGGTCTTGCTCCTTGCCCTCCTCGCCATAGGGCTCTACCCGGGACTGCGCACCACGACGCAGCTCGTGCCGGTCACCGTCAAGCGCGGCGATACGCTCTGGAGCCTCGCGCGCCATCATTGCGGTTCCCAGGAGTACCTGCCGAGGGCTGTCCACGCAATCCGCCGCGCGAACGGCCTGCCCAACTCGCGGCTGGTGCCGGGCCAGAAGCTGATGATCCCGGTGCGAGTGCCCGCGGCCGAGCCACCCTCTGCTCCCATCGTGCAGGCGCAAGGCCCGCAGGCGAGCGCGCATCCCTGATCCCTGTCTGCCTGCTCGCCCTGGCTTCTCCTTGCAAGCCCCGCTCCGTTTCGGGTATAATTGGAAAGGTAGCCTGGGCATGAAGTGAACCAGACTGCGCCCGGAACACTCTAAAGGATCAGAGTGCGGGGCCAAGCTGGCCCTGGTGGCGGCCCGTGGTGGCCCGCCGCAAGTACAGATTCAGCAGGGCTCAAGGATGAAGCATGCGCAGAATTCGTAGTAGAAGGCTTCGCGTTACCTGGAATATTATCAAGATCTGCATCCTCCTCCTCATGGCGGGAACGCTGGGGCTTCTGGCTGCCACCTTCTACAGCGTCTCGAAGGTGATCCCAACCCATGAAGATATCGACGCCTGGGTGCCCAAGGAAGCGACGCTGATCTACTCCTCAGATGGGGTGCTTCTTGCCCAGGTGTATGAGGAGAACCGGGAGCCGGTGCCCATCACCGAGATCCCCAAGCAGTTGCAGGATGCCACCGTCGCCATCGAGGACTCGCGCTTCTACATGCACTCCGGGGTCGATCTCCGGGGCATTGTGCGCGCATTGGTGGAGAACGTGCGCGGCGGGCGCGTGATGCAGGGCGGAAGCACGCTGACGCAGCAGCTCGCGCGCAACATCTACCTCAGCCATCGGCGGACCGTGTCGCGCAAACTGCAGGAGATCCTCCTGGCGCGCGAGATCGAGCGTCGCCTCTCGAAAGAGGAGATCCTGGAGCGCTACCTCAATCAGGTGTATTACGGCAGCGGCGCCTACGGCGTGAAAGCGGCGGCGCGCACCTATTTCGGCAAGCTGCCCTCAAAGCTCACCCTGGCCGAGTGCGCCTTGATCGCCGGACTCCCGAAAAAACCCTCTGGTTGGTCGCCCTATGACGATAAAGAGGCGGCCATCAGACGGCGCAACGTCGTGCTCACCCGTATGGCGGAGCTGGGCTACATCACCAGGGAGCAGGCAGCCGAGGCGAAGGAGGAGAAGGTCCGGCTGGTTGGCATCCAGTATGGCCGCGCCCGGGTGAAGCGCGCCCCCCACTTCGTCGATTACGTGCTCAAGCAACTCGTGGATAAGTGGGGACCGGATGAGGTGTATCGCGGCGGGCTGCGCGTTGAGACGACGCTGAATCTTCAGATGCAGGAGGCCGCCGAGAAGGCCCTCATCAGGGAAGTACAGCGCGCCCGGCGCGAGGGTAAGAAGGTTGGGCAGGGCGCCGTGGTGGCGGTCGACCCACACACCGGCCATATCAAGGTGATGGTGGGCAGTCTCGATTACCGAGACCCAAAGGGTGGCATGTATAACCGTGCGGCCCAGGGGCGCGGTCGGCAGCCCGGCTCGGCATTCAAGCCGTTCGTCTACACGGCGGCCATCGATAGCGGCTACAGCCCGAACTTCATCCTCCAGGACACCCCGATCTCCTTCCCGGACGGCGATAAGGTGTGGGCGCCAAGAAACTATGACGGCAAGTTCCGCGGCCCGGTGACGATCCGCCAGGCCGTGGAGCAGTCGATCAACGTCCCTGCCATTCGCATGCTTCAGATGGTGGGGGTCGACAGGGTGATCGCCTACGCCCAACGGATGGGGATCCGAAGCCCATTGGAGCGGAACCTGTCGCTGGCGATTGGCACTTCGGAGGTGACGCCCCTGGAGCTGGCATCGGCCTACGGGTGCTTTGCCACCGGCGGGATGTACGCCAAGCCGATGGCGATACTGCGTGTGACCGGCCGCAACGACCGGGTGATGGAGGATCACCGGCCCAGCCTGACGCGCGCCATTCCCTACGAGACGGCGAGGACGATGGCGGATATCCTCCGTGGCGTGGTCTCCCGGGGCACGGGCCGTCGCGCCCACGTCATCCCCGGCGCGGGCGGCAAGACCGGCACGACGCAGGACCTCCGCGATGCCTGGTTTGTCGGCTTCACCAAGGACCTCTCCGCCGCCGTCTGGGTGGGCAACGATGATTACACTCCGATGGGCCCCGCTACCTTCGGGGGCACCACTTGCGCCCCGGTTTGGGTCGGGCTGATGCAGACGGCCCTGCCGATCATCGCGCGCCACCAGCGAGCCCGGCCCAAGACGGACATCGCCCGCCGAGAAGCCCAGGAGCGCCCGGAGACGACACCGGAAGAGCGCCAGCGCATCCGCCAGGAGATTGAGCAAAACACGGTCTTCCGCGTCGTCTGCCTCGAGAGCGAGCAACTTGCCGCCCAGCAGTGCCCCCGACGGAAACGGGTGGGCTTCCCGCGCGGGTTCGAGCCGACGGAGATGTGCGTGCTTCATGGAACGGGGACCGACGATGCCGGCGTGCAGGAGGCCCCGGTCGATCCTGAACCGGAGCGGCCATCCGGGCACGAGCCGATGCCTCTTGATAGTGGCGGAGCGCCTTCGCGTCCCGTAAGCCCAGAGCGGCCGGAACGCCCCTCCGAGGGGAGCCCGGCAGCGCACGGCAACCGGCCCTCCTCCGGAACTGCAGGCAGGCCCGCGACCGGGTCGCCTGCCGGCGCGCAAGCGCGAATCGAGGAGGTCACCATCTGCACATCGTCCAATAGGCGTGCCACCGAGTATTGCCCGGAAGTGGAAGTGAAGAAGGTGCCCGAGAACCAGATCCCGGGCGCCTGTACGCTTCATGGAGCGAGTGCCGGAGCCGATGGCGGGACACAGTAGCGACCCGGGACATTACTACCACGCCGGACGAGAGGCGACGCAGGCGCAGGTTCGCCTGCGTTCACTCACGATTCTAATCGCCTTCCTCTTCCTCGTGTTGCTCCTTCGCTTTTGGTACCTGCAGATCGCCCAGGGCGACTTCTACCGCCAGGAAGCCGAACGGAACCGGCGCGCGGATATTGAGCTGCCCGCGCCCCGCGGAATTATCCGTGACCGCAACGGCGTTCTCCTGGCTGCGACGCGGCCCGCGTTCTCAATCAGCATCCTCCCAGCCGAGGTGGTGCCCAACGGGCTGGATGCCCTTCTCGAGCGGCTAGCCACTCTGCTGAGCCGGCCGAAGGCAGAGTTGCTCGCGGATTACGAGAAGAACCGCATCGGCCGCTTCCGCCCCGTGGTGATCGCCCGCGACGTGCCGATCGATATCATCACTGCGGTTGCCGAGGAGCAGCCCTACCTGCCGGGAGTGCTCGTGCGGAGCGAGCCGGTGCGAGTCTACCCACGAGGAGCCTTTGCCACCCACTTGCTGGGCTACGTCCGCGAGATCAACGCCGAGGAGCTGGCGCGCATGCGCGAGGATGGCTACCGATCCGGCGATATCATTGGCAAGACGGGTGTCGAGAAGCTGGCGGATATTTACCTGCGCGGAGTTCCTGGCCGGCAGAGCATCCAGCGCGATGCCTATGGCAACCAGCTGCGCATCCTGGGGAGCGAGCCGCCGGAGGCCGGCAACACGGTGAATCTGACGCTGGATGTCCGGGTGCAGCAGGCGGCGGAGAAGAAGCTGCAGGAGATGAAGGGGAAGGCCGGCGCGGCCGTGGCCATCGACCCGCGGAACGGCGACGTGCTCGCCCTGGCAAGCAGCCCCACCTTCGATCCGACCATCTTCACGCGCCGCCTGGATCCGAAGGAGTACCAGGAGAAGATCGGCAGCAACCCCAAGTATCCGCTGCAGAACCGTGCCATCAGCAGTGCCTACCCGCCCGGCTCCACCTTCAAGATCGTCACCTCTACGGCGCTCCTGCAAAATGGAGTGGTCAACACGCGCTCTACCGCCTTCTGTCCGGGATACATGGTCATCGGAAGGCCAAAGCGGTGCTGGAGCACCCACGGCACCGTCAACATCTACTCCGCCATTGCCAAGTCGTGCGACGTCTTCTTTTATAAGTACTCGATTGCCCTCTCCGCGCGCAGCCCAGACCCGATTGCCGATTGGGCAGAGCGCTTTGGGCTGGGCGAGAGATCGGGCATTCCGCTGCCCTCGGAGGTCGCTGGCAACATCCCGCGGCGGAAAATGTATAAGCATTGGTATCCCGGCGATACCGCCAACACCTCCATCGGGCAGGGCTACATCCTGACGACCCCCCTCCAGATCGCCCGCATGATCTCAGTGGTTGCCAACGGAGGCACCCTCTATCGGCCTCGGGTGGTTCGAAGCGTGACGGATCTCGATGGGCGCATCATCAAGGAGTTTCCGGTGGAGGGCAAGAAGCTCACGGGTGCCGATGCGATCCGTCCCGAGGTGCTCAAGATCGTTCGCGAGGGCTTGCGACAGACGGTTGCGCACGGCACCGGCGCGGTGGCCCGCCTGGAAAAGATCGCGGTCGCGGGCAAAACGGGCTCGGCAGAGCACCACAAGCAGAAGGCGGCGCACGCCTGGTTCTGCTGCTACGCTCCCTTCGAGAACCCCACGATTGCCATCGCCGTGTTGGTGGAGGAGGGAGGGCACGGCTCCACCTCGTCCGGTCCCATTGCCCGGGCGATGCTCGAGGCCTACTTCGGGCTCGACAAGAAAGAGGCCGAGCCGGCACCCGCCGCACAGGGCGACTAACCCGGGGCAGGCACCGCACCCCACGCCTATCCCGCGGCATCAACATCCCCGCCTGCGTGAAGCGCGTCCCCAGCCCCTTCATCGGGAGTATCGACGCCGAGGCGCGCGCGTCACCCGGAGGCAAGCTACGCCCCCAGGCACGATCAATCCCCGCGCGATAGCCTGGCTATGGCCAGGGGAAGGCGGGCGCCGGCGCGTTGGTCGCCATCGCAACCAGGGTCCATCCCATGGCGGCGATGAACTCGCCGAAGACCATCCCCAGGAAGAAGGGGCGCGCGCGCTGGTAAGCCCCCATGCCTCCGTAGCGCGAGATGCTCGCCTTGCAGATCCAGGCGATCAGGATCGGGCACCAGAAGACGAGGATGGTCCACGTCGAGGTGAGCGCGTAGCCCAGCGGGTGGAGCGGCCACCAGTAGAAACGCATCCGCATCCATCCTAGGAATGCGGTCACCGCCATGCCGCAACCCACCCAACCCAGGTAGTACCATTTTGTAGGCACGGTTCCCTGCATCGCCACCTGGTTCTCGCGGAAGAACTGGATGCTGTGCGAACGGTAGATGTAGGGGTAGAGGTTGAGGCCACCTTTGGTGTAGGGAAGCCAGATATGGAGCGCCCCGGCCAGCAGCATCGCCACGACCACCGCCAGCGTGAACGCCATCAGAAGCCGCCGGCGCGAGAGGCCGACGCCATCCGCGACGCGCTGGCCGTCCAGGATGCCGGTGAGCAGGATGCCGCGCAAGTCGCGCGTGAACATGCCATCGAGGAAGGCGAGCACGGTCAGGTTCTGCGGCCCCAGGGAGTTGCGCGCCATACCCGCTGCAAGGAGGTCGGCGGGGACGAAGGTGCCCTCGGTCATGAGGAGGCCGCCCTCGCTGGTGCTCCGCGCCATGATGATCGCCTGGATGAAGAGGAAGACGGCCAGCTGGAAGAGCGCCAGCCAGAGCGACATCCCCGCGGCGACGGCCCACACGATCATGACCATGAAGGAGAACGCCAGGCCAAAGACCGCGGTGCGGTAGGAGAGCAGCTCGCCGCGAGAGGCCTCATCCCGCCCCGTCTTGGCCGCGTGCCACACGCGCTTCAGGTGGGGCCGGCTCACATAGATGAGGTAGGCAGCCAGGGCAAACCAAGCACCCGTCGCCTGGGCGCCCACCGGAAGGTGCGCGCCGCCGTGCGGTGTGCTCTCGGGCACCATGCCGAGCTGAATCAAGCTCGCCTCTTGCACCTTTCCCAGGATGAAGAAGAACCAGAGGCTGAAGAGCAGGTCGGTCGGCAACAGGAAGAAGAAGCCGATGGCGGCCGGCGAGAGAAACGCCATAAAGAGGCTGACCATGCTCCATGGCCGGTTGGTGAGGTATTGCTTCAGGTTGATCTGCATCGTAATCCCGGGGATGGTGGGAAAGAGGTTGTGCAGACCGTTGATCGTGAAGATCGTGAAGGGGATTGCGAAGCCGATCCAGAAGAGCCGGCTGCTGAAGAAGGAGCCCTCGCCACCGCGGATCAGCTCCAGAGGCAGTTGCGCCAGCGGGAAGGAGAGCTTCTCGTTTTCGACCCACTGCTTGCGCAGGATGGTCGCCAGACAGAGGTAGGCGAAGAACATCGCCAGCACCAGCACCGACCACGCCAGCATCGGGCGCAGCCACGCGACCCAGGGGAGCGACTCCCAGGAGCGCAGCCCCTCGAAGAAGCGCACGGCCAGCCACTGCTTCTCGCCGCCCTTGACGTCCCAGGGTACCAGCCATTGAGCGATGTGCTGGAAGTAGAGCGAGGCCCAGTTGTTGGTGCTGTCCGCGAAGTAGTTCTGGCCTACCAGCGTGGGGACCAGCTTCTCCATCAACCCGCGCGAGGAGATCATGGCTGCCAGGAGCATCATCACATGGATGACGGCCAGCTCCTGCGGATTGAGGGCCATCTTCCCGCCCCAGCGAGCTACCCCCCGGTTTACGAGCACCAGGAGGAAGAGGAGCGCCAGGACGACCGGGGGAAGCTGGAGGAAGCCAATCATGATCTGGCCTGTCACCAGCTCCGCCCAGGAGACGATGAAGACGACAATGGCCACGGCTGCCAGGCCGAGGATCACCGCGCGCGTAGAGAGTGTCACGTCGCGTGTTGCTCCTTTAGTGTGGAAGTGTGGGCGTGTCTCCATGGCGCAACAACGGCATGTCTCGCAGAACCAGCCTCGTTGTGCCTCATCACAGGACTGTAGGTAGCCCCTTGCGGCAATAGAATGCCCGTCAAGGCAGAGGGCGGGCCTGTTGCACCAGGTCGCATCGCGACACGCCCCATTATACCTGCCTTCGAGCCGGCGGTCAACCTCTGGGTGGCATCCGGTTGGGCTCTCCCGTGCCACGCTGACGGCTGATGGCTACAGGACCAATCCACCTCCCGCGCGAACTGAGTCACGAGCTGCTGGGGGGCCGGGCACGAGAGGGAGTTGTGGCGTATGAAACACCGGATACTCATCATCCTGGGGAGCCTGATGATCTTACCAATGGTCGCGTTGCCAGGGTCGCCCGCGATCTCTTCGCATCGTGACCTTCACCGGTTGCCTATCCCGGAAAAGCTTCTACCCCACCCACGTCTCTTCTGCACCCCCATCGATCTGGAGCGGATCCATCGGGATGCAGCGGCTGGCGATCCCTACACGCGCGCAACGATCCAGCGGATTACCAGTGAGGCGGAGGCTGCACTGGCCCGGCCCCTTCCGGAGGGGAAGCCATCCCCCGCCGATTTTCGCGCCGCGGCGATCCTGGGGCAAGGCTACGCGCTTACGGCGAATGAAGCGTTCGGGCGCAAGTGCCGCGAGATGCTGCTTGCCTTCGCGGCGATCTGCCCCACGCTGAAGACCACTCGCGCCGCAGGGCGTTTCACCGAGAGCACGCTGCTCGAAGGTCCGGTGGCGGTCAACGCGGCGATGGCGTATGATCTGGTGGCGGGCGCGCCCTTCATGAGCGCACCAGACCGGAAACGCATCGAGGAAGACCTCTTGCGGATCCTGGCGTGGGAGTGTGGACACCGCTGTCACCACCGCAATTCGAGCAACTGGCGCACCTGGGCGCTCGCCATCATCGCGTCGTGCGGTTTCGCCATTGGCGACCGCGAGCTGATCGAGGAAGCGGTGAACGGCATCTGGGACCCGGAGCGCAACGCCTACCTCTATGGGGCCGTGCAGACGCTGACGCACTCCATCTTCTCCGACGGCATTCACTGGGAGCGCAGCATCGGCTATACCTACTACACCGCGTCAGCGCTGATGTACGTGATGGTGGCGGCGAAGAACTCCGGCATCGGCCTGTGGCACGCGAAGCTGCCCGGCATTCTGGGCCCCTTCGAGGGAAGCGCGCCCCACGAGGAGTATGGTCCTCCCGGGAATCGCTCTATCCGGGCGTTCCTGGACGCGCCCTTCTTCTATGCATTCCCCAATGGTCGCCTCGCGTGCGTTGGCGATTCGGGCACGCGGGAGCTTGCCTACCACCCCATCTATGAATTGGCGTACCGCGAGTATCGCGATCCGCGCTATGCCTGGCTGATCCACCGGCATCGGAAGGACGATGGGCGTGCCGCGCCACCTGGATGGAGCGTCTGGACCCCGTCGGGCCATCCCAAGGCGGCTCTCGCCAAAGGAGAGGACCGCCTTGGCCGGAATGCCTTCCGACTGAAGTGCGCCGCCGGCGACCGCGCGGCCCTGGTCCAGGATGTGCGCGTGCCCGCAGATAGCCCGGCGCGGGTGACCGCCTGGGTGCGCGCGCTCACGATGGATGGGGGGAGCGCGCACATCCGCTGCAACTTCGACGAGAGCTTCCTCTTCACCGAGCGCGTGACGCAATCGGGGGAGTGGCGACAGGTCACCGTCCAGATCCCGGCGCGCCCGGCTGCGAAGCCGGGCGACCAGCGGAGCATCCGCCTTCATCTCTTCCTTGAGGAGGGCGCCGGCGAGGTGCTGTGGGACGATGTCACCGTGACCGCGGATGGCGCGCCGGGGAATCGGGTCATCAACCCCGGCTTTGAGGAGACGACCGTGGACGGTCGCGGGCTCGATTTCTGGAGCCTGGTTCATTCCCCCAAGGAGGTGCCCGAGGGGCGCTACTCCCTCGATGAAGAGGCGGCGATTGGCCTCAGCGGCCGCCACATCAACGGATGCACGCTCTTCCCCATCGGCGGTTTCGCCATCCTCCGGGACCAGCCCACGACGCCCGAGTCGACGGCGGTCAACTTCACCTTTGGCCCGTATGGCAGCGGGCACGACCATCCAGACCGCCTCCACTTCGATCTGTATGGCCTGGGCGAGGTGTTGATGCCGGACGCCGGCTCGTGGGGCTATGACAACCCGATGCACGTCACCTGGGCCAACCAGAGCATCGCGCACAACACACTGACCGTCGATGAGGTAGCCCAGGAACCGCAGGGCACCTCGCTCAGTGTTTTCGCGGCGGAGAGGGGCGACCAGCGCGTCTTTGGAGTCTTGCGCCTCTTCCATGCGGGGAACCTCCTCCGAGCGGTGCGCGCCACCTGTGATACCGCCTACCCGGGGGTTTCGATGGACCGCACCCTCTGCCTGGTGGGGCGTTACGTCCTGGACGTCTTTCGGGCACGCTCCGATGCCGATCACACCTACGATCTCGCCTTCCATGGCCGCGGCGATGTAGGCACAAAGGCCCCGCTAAAGCCGGCGGAGGCGCTCACAGCCCATGGCTATGCCCACCTGACTCGGGTGCGTCGGGGCATGCCGGGCGAGCCCCTCTTCCGTGCCGATTTTCGCGCCGGCGAGCGTTCGCTGCTCCTGATGCAGGCACAGCCCGCCGGGGGCGAGGTGATCCTCGCAAAGGATCCCGACCGTGGCACGCCCACATCGTGTTGCATCGCGCGCCGGCGGGGCAAAGACACGCTCTATGTCACCGTGTTGGAACCGTACACCTCGGCGCCCACTGTGCGTGGCATATCGGTGGAATCGGGGGATGCGGCCGTGACGGTATCCGTGGAGCACGCCTCCGGAAAGGACGTCTTCACTCTCGCGAACGCCGTGGATGGCCGGATCACCCTCCGGCGTATCGACGCCGCGGGACAGGCGCGCTCGGAACAGACGGGCCCGGGCAGCCGGACAGGTTCTCCACCAATGTAACGGGCCGCGCGGGCGTCCCCTCGCGTGAGAGAGGAATGGAGATCATGCGAATTGGAGCCACCATAGCGATGCTACTCGTGTTCGCGGCGACGCAGACCGCCGCGGATCCGGAAAACCTCGCGGCCGGCAAGCCGGTCCGCTTCCTGCCACCCCCGAACTACGCTCTGACCGCGAAGGGGGAGACCGATGCGCTCGACCTGACCGATGGCGCTCTTTGCGCCCGGCCGGACAATCACCTCTGGTTCGACGCCAAGTCGGTCGGCTTCTCCTACGCGGGGTTGCAGCAGCTCTCGGTGGATCTGGGTGCCGAGGTGCCCATCGGAGAAGTCGCGATCCGGCTGCAGGGCGGTTCGCCGCAGCCGGGCATCTCCTTCCCGGTTTGGGTCGATCTTGTTGCCAGCACCGATGGGAAGCAGTATCGCCGGGTCGCCTCCTTCTCGCGTTGGAACGAGGGCGACCGTGAGCGCTTTGGCGTGCCCGCCGAGGAGGGGAAGGGGTGGGTCCACCGCCTCACCTTCCGTGACCTGCGCCTGCGCGCGCGCCACATCGGGCTCTCGCTGTATGGCGCGGGGTTGATGGTGAGCGATGAGCTGTGGGTCCTGCGCGGCCCGGAGAACGCCGCGCCGCCGGCCGGGCCGCCCGTTCCGTTCTGCACCGAGGGGGCTCAGCTCTACTTCCACAAGCCGGTGGTCTTCTTTTCGACGAACATCGCCACGCCCAACCCGGTTGGCTTCTTCTGCTCGCTTCCAAAAGATGCGCCCGTAAAGGTGGTGCTGGATCTGCCCTCGGGAGTGCGCCTGGTCGCGGGCGCGCTGGGTGGCGTTCCGGTGGCTGAGACGAAGCCGGAGGCCCTCCCGGGTGGCGGCACGCGCTACCTCTTCTCAACACAGGCGGGGGAGAGCGGCAAGACATGGGGCCGGCTCTATCTGACTGGCGACTGGCGCGAGGGCCAGGAGGGCGAATTGCAGTATCGTGTCTCCTGGGAGGGCGGGCAGGCTCCCGAGGGAAGGCAACGCCTGCGCGCGGTGCGGATCCAACCGGCGCCGCAGCCGAAGCAGCTCCTCACCGGTCTGGGATGGTGGTCGCTTGGCGAGACGCGGGCGTGGCCCGACGTGGTGGAGGCCTACCGGACTCTCGGCTTCACTTATGTGCCCATCTTCCCGCGCTGGGTGCGCGACGACGCGGATTGGGCCTTCCTGGAGGAGCTGCGCGGCCAGGGGTTTCAGGTGGTCGCGATTGACTCGCCGATCCACGTCATGCTCAACCAGAACAAGGGCAACCCGGATCTGATGTGCCAGCTGCCGGATGGCCCTGGCAAGAAGTTCTGTCCCTCTTACCGCGGCCCCGCCTACCAGGAGGAGGTGGCGCGGCTGGCGCGCGAGGCGGCCAGGGCAAAGCCGAACCTCTTCGCCGCCGATATCGAGGTGTGGGGATGGGCCGGACCGCTGGATGCCCCGAAATGCCGGCGCTGCCAGGCCGATTTTGCTGCGAGTGGCCTGAAGGAGTGGAAGGAGTGGCAGGTCGAGAGAGGGATCGCCATCTGGAAGGATCTGATGGGTGCCGTGCGCGAGGCGTCCAAGGCGGCGGGCGGCCCGATCCCCCTCTGCGGCGGCTATGACTTCCAGCCTGGGTCCCCCTACCAGGGGGTCTGGTCGGTGGACCGGCTCTACCCGGAGTGGATGCACGGCAGCCAGGTTTCCACCTACACGCCTCTCGAGCCGTACCACCTGGCGATGGTTGGCGATGAAGCGCGCAAGGATTTTGAGGCGCTCAAAGGGAGCCGCGTGATCCCCTGGCTGACCCCGGGCGATGCGGGCGTCTTCCCCGGCGGGGCGTTCCGCGACGCGCTCCTGGAGTGCTTTGCCAATGGCGCAAGCGGCCTGCTCTTCTGGAGCAGCCGCGTCTGGGACACCGAGAGCCTCGCGGCCTATGCCGACGCCATCCGGATCGTGGCGCCCGTTGAGGAGATCATCACCGGGGGCGAGCTGCTGGCTGGCGCTAAGGCCGAGCCATCCGTGCGCCTGAGTGGCATGCGCCGGGGCGACCGCGTCTTTCTCCTCGCGGCCGACTACGCCGGCAAGGTGAAGGACCCGGTCGCGATCACCCTGCCCGTGATGCGTCCCAGCGCCGTCATCGACCTGGAGACGGGCGCCCGTATCGGCCAGCTCGTGCCGCAGAAGCCCTCGTTCACGGTGCGCTTCGAGCGACCCGGCGCCCGGGCGTTCCATATCTTGCCAGAGTGACGGGTGCGAAAACACGAACGGCCGGGCTCATCCGAGCCCGGCCTCGTGACACTGGCCGCGGTGGCGAATCAGCGCGGCTGGACTACGCGCCTGGCAGCCTCGTGAAGCCCCAATCGAGCCACACCTTCATCGCGGCTTCGCTGCGCAAGAAGTCGATGAAGGTCTTGGCGGCAGCCGGATGCTTGCTCGTCTTGACGACCGCGCCGCCGATGACGACCGGCGAATAGAGGTTCTGCGGGATCATCTGGGCGACTTTGAGGTCCTTCTCTATCACGGGAGGCTTGTCCGGCAGATAGCTCTCCTTGAGGCAGGTGGAGTAGATAATGGCGGCCTGCCCCTTCCCCGTCTTGAGCATCTGCTTGCACTGGTCCGGCACCTTGGGGGTGACGATCTTGCTGTTGATGCGGTCCCACAACCCCGCTTCCTGGAGCGCCTGGCGCGCCCCATACCCGCCGGAGAGGTTGGGGGTGTAGGTCAGGACAGTCCTCGCCTTAGGTGAAGTCAAATCCTCCAGGTTGTGGATGCCGGCTGGATTCGCCTTCGGCACCACCAGGGCGAGTGGGATGGTGGCGATGGGCGTTATGCTGCCGCTCACCAGACGCTTCTGTGCGGCCGGGTCGTCAAGTTCTCGCAGGCCGAGAGCGATGAAGACATCCGAGGTCATCTTGTTATCGCGGAGCTGATTGAGCATCGCCACGATGCCGTTGGCGGCGGTTGTTACCCGGATCTCCGGGTGACGCGCTCGGAAGAGGTGTACGATCTCACCGTAGGGGCCTGCCAGGCCACACGGCACCGTCACATGGATCACCGTCTGCTTTGCCGGCCGCGCGGGCTTCTTGGGCGCGGCGGCGCGCGCCGGTCTCGGGCGCGCTATCTCGGCGGCGACAGCCGCCTTGAGCTGGGCAAAGGTCCAGCCGGACATGGTGGTGCTGCGCAAGAAGCTCAGCTTCTTGCCATTGACGGTGACCTCGCGCTTGCCGTTGATGAGGAAGGCGCCGCAGGTGAGGCCGCGCTCCTGCCACACTTCGCCGCCCCTGGGGGTCGCGATGTCGTAGGCGACAAAGCGCACCTTGTCCGGAAAGGCGGTGACGAGGTTGTATCCGTACTCAAATACCCACTCGTGGCCCTCGCCGCCGGCGCGGAGGGGGTAGAACGCTTCCACGGCTACCGGCGTCTTTGGAGAGCCATAGACGATCCGGTGGCCCTCATCACTGATTCGCACCGCCGAATTCGCTTTGTGCTTGGCGATGATGCCATAGCTCGGATCATCCGAGGCTGCCAGCGCCGCCGTCGCGGCGAATGCGAGGAGCGCCGCGAAGCATCCGGGAATCCATCTCCTTTTCATCGTGGTCCTCTTCTCCTTGATGGTCAGGGCTTTCCCCTATGAAGCTCGCTAAAGTTGGGAATGCCGAACTGCGAGAGCTTGCGCTGAGTCGCCGGCTCCTTCAGGAAGGCGAGGAACTGCTGGGCCGCGGCCTGGTTCTTCGCCTCCTTGAGCACGCCGCCCTGGACTTTCACCGGCGGGTAGAGATTTCGGGGCACCTCCGCCAGGATTCGGTAGGTAGCATTCCCCACCTTTTCCGGGGCACTCTCCAGCGGGCAGGTCGCATAGTAGACGCCGGCATCGACGCGGCCCTCACAGACGTAATGGACCGCCTCCAGCGCGTGCCAGTGCGTCAGCACTTTGCCCTCGACCTTGTCCCACAGCTTCAGGCCCTTTAGCGCCTCGCGGGCATAGTGGCCCACGGAGTTCAACTCGGGATCAGCGATGGCGACGCGGCGCACCTGGGGTTTGGCTAGATCCGCGAAGCTCTTGACGCCGGCGCGGTTGCGCTTGGGCACCACCAGCACCATCTTGAAGGTGCCGAAGGTCACTACGGAGGCCGGGTCTACGAAACCCTCGGCGGCGAGTTGCCGGAGCTCTAGCTCGCCCGGGGCGATGAAGATATCCGGGCGCTCGCCCTTGTCGCGGATGCGCCGCATCAGCGTCACCGCGTTATCGTAGGTGATCTTGAGCTTCATCCCGGTGCGCGCCTCGAAATCCGCCTTTGCGTGGTTGAACGGCAGGATCATGCCACACGGAATGAAAAGATGCAGGGTGCCTTTCTGTTGCGGCTGTGCCTGGGCCGGCATCACTGCGCCCAGGAGCAGCGCGATTACGATCCAACGACGCATCTCTTCCGCTCCTATCTCTTCTCGGGGACCTCTGCTCGTCCCATGGTCGAGTTTCTGCTGCGCCGCCTCACGATGAAGACGGAGGCGACGAGAATCACCGCAAACATGCCGGAGGCGGCTGTCACCCACTCCAGGTTGGCGTGCTGCTCGGTGCCAGTGAGGCACGGGCACTGATAGTCGCCGTGAATCCGACCGAAGGCGTAAGCCACTCCCAGGGTGCCGGAGATCTCCAGCGCCACATAGATGAGCATCTTCTTCCAGCCGAGGACGCGCGCCAGGAGGAGGGTGCCGGGGATGCTCACGCCCGGACCACCCATCAAGATCGCCAGCGAGGGCGCCACCCCCATCCCCTGCTTCAGAAAGGCCTTAACAAACGGCACTTCCGTCAGGATCGGGAAGTACATCACCGAACCGAAGACCGAAGCGAGCGCGGTGGATCGCAGGGAGTTATCGCCCAGGTAGAAGAAGGGCGTGGTGCCATCGGCGCGCTGCGTGAACCACTCCAGGGGCACATGGCGCGCCGCGATGGCGATCAGGAGGATGGCCGGGATCAGAACGGGCATCGTCATCTTGAAGAAGCCCCACGTCTCCCGCAGCCACAGCTTCACTTCGCCGGGCTCGAACCAGGCGTTTAGCATCCAGACGAGCGTGCCCGTGCAGGCGAGGAGCACCGGGATCCGCAACGCCCACGGAAGGCCCTTGGCCCCGAGGATGAGGATGACCATCAAGCCCGCCATCAGCGCCCAGCTTCGCTGGGGATGCTGTTTCTCCAGCTCCGGCAGCTCCAGCTCGAGTGCCGCGGGGCCCCCGCTCTCGGCAAACTCCGCCTGACGCTTGCGTTCCTCGCGCTGGAAAAGAAGCGACATCACCCCGCCGATGACCAGAGCCACGAAAGCGGTGCCAAAGAGGCGCCACGTCCCGAAGGTCCCCCCGAAGACCTGGTAAGTCCAGACGAGCGTGACCAGGTTGAGCGCGGGGCCGGCGAAGAGGAGCGCGAACGCCGGGCCGATGCCCGATCCGTTGCGGAGGATGCTGAGCGCCAGGGGCACGATGTTGCACGAGCACATCGAGATCACGATCCCCGAGCAGACCGCCGTGCCGTAGGCGACCCACCGCTTCGCCTGATAGCCAAGGTAGCGCAGGACCTTGGTCACGGGCACGAACGCCGCGATAGCGCCGGCCAGCAGGTAGGCGGGGAGGACGACGGGAAGGAAATCCCACGTCAAGATGCAGCACTCGAAGATGTCTACGGCGTCTGCCAGCATCCCCTGTGCCAGGCTCGTCTGAGGGTCCATCAAGCTATCCGTTCCGTGAGGTCCGCGCAGGCAAGGCGGCATCTAGCCGCTGGAGAGCAGGAGGAACCCTGGCCTGCTTGCTCACCGCTGCCTGAGAGTACGCTACCATAGAAGACACGGCGGTGTCAATCCCCGTTCCGTATTCCTGGCGGTCGGTGCAGCTTCCCACCATCCTGAGGGGCGATGAGCCACCGCGTGTACTCGCCAGGCGCGCGCCTATCGGACGCCGTGACTGCCCGGGCTCATCGGAGCGGCGGGGGCTCGCGTCGAACCTGGCCGCACATCACCTCAACGCGCAGAGAGATGAACTCCGCCGGTCTGAGCGGCGCGAAGCCGGCGCGCACGATGCACACCCCTCGTTCCACATCCGCCGGAGTTGTGGTATCGCGCCCGCACTGGACATAATAGGCGTGCCCCGGCCGGCTTCCCTGGAAGGCCCCCGCGCGCCACAGGTCGTTCAGATACCCCTCGACGGCGGTGCGCGCCCGGGCCCAGAGCGGCTCGGCGTTCTCCTCGTAGACGCACCACTGCAGGCCTCGACGGATGCTCTCCTCAACGTGGAGCGCGGTTCGCCGTACCGGCAGGTAGCAGTACTCGTCGCCGGCTTCTTCTCCAGAACGCAGCGTGCGGATGCCCCAGATCATGGGGCCGCCTTCAGGGGTCGCCCGCAGCGCGTTGATCCCCGCGGCGTTCAGGAGTTCTATCTCCCGAGTGGTGAACGCAACTTCTGCGCGCAGCACCCCGCGCAGAGTGGCCTCGGAGCCAGCAGGCGATTTCCAGACTCCCCGCGCTGCATCGGTGCGGGCGATCACGCCGGCGACGTGGCCGGAAGGAGCGAGGGTGAGCGCGCGCCCCGGCGCCAGCGGGTCGGAGATCACGAGGCGGGGGAAGTAGAACACCGCGTTGCGCGTCTCGGGACCGGTCAGGCCGAGGGCCGCGATGCCGCGTGTCGCGGCTGATGCGGCGCCGGCTGCATCCATCCCGGCGCTCCAGGCCGCGGGCGGATCGATGATCAGCATGGCCCGCCGCTCGACGCAGTAGCGCAGCGCCTCCTGGTAGACGGCGGGATGGGTATCACCCTCCGGCACATCCGGCGGGATGCAGAGAAGGTTGAAGAGGTCCGCCTTCTCCAGGGCGTAGAGGCCGGTCCGCTCCTCGCGGCTGCCGATGAGGGTGCGCGCGTCGAGCGGCAGTCCGGGAGTGGATGCCTTCTCCGGGCGCTTGATGCTGCTGTCTGACCCGCGGCGAGGCTGCCCTGCACGGTGGAGGCGGATGACGAGCGCCTGGCGCCCGCCATTCTCGAAGAAGCCGTGCAGGGCGTAGGTCATCGGGCATTCCGCCCGGAGGCCTCCGAACTTCGCCTCGAACTCCTGGAAACTTTGGACGAGCGCCGGCTCGTTCGTCGGGCCTCGCGTGGCCCGCCCGATGAATGCGGTGATGCCGGTCGGCGCGGGGCGAATCTGGGGGCTGTAGGGGCCAATTCCCTCGACGTGGACGCCCGGCGTGAGCGGGCCGGCCATCGCTGTACCCCCGGCGAATAGCCACAGCGCGACGAGAAGATGAAGAGACGCTGCCCTGAATCCCATTCTGCACCACTTCTCCCCTCACCACTGTTCGCGCGGGGGATCGGTGCCTCCTCTTGCGCCATCGGGGCCGCATGCCGGTAGCCCTGCATCGAGAGCAGGCCCTGCAGAGCGCGAAGGGCACCGGCTAGGTGGCCGGTGCCCTTCACGACGGGGTTGAGTCGGTTTCCGAGGAATCTCAGGCCACTCTCGGCCCGAAATCTGAACCCTAGAACCCGCCCATGCCCATGCCGCCCATGCCGCCTCCTGGAGGTCCGGCGGGCGCAGGCTTCGGCTTCTCGGGCTCCTCGGCGATGACCGCCTCGGTGGTCAGGAGCATGCTGCCGATGGACGCAGCGTTCTCCAAGGCGGAGCGGGTGACCTTCGCCGGATCGACGATGCCGGCCTGGACCATATCGACGAACTCGCCGGTGGCGGCGTTGTAGCCCCAGCCGCGGTCCATGCCCTTGATGCGCTCCACGATCACGGAGCCTTCCTGGCCCGCGTTGAAGGCGATCATGCGCGCGGGCTCCTCAAGCGCCTTGAGCACGATGTTCGCGCCCACGCGCAGGTCGCCCTCGACCTTGCCGGCCAGCTCGCTGATAGCGGGCACGACGTTGAGGTAGGTGATGCCGCCGCCGGGCACGATGCCTTCCTCGACGGCCGCGCCGGTGGCGCTGAGTGCATCCTCGATGCGGCTCTTCTTCTCCTTGAGCTCGGTCTCGGTTGCCGCGCCCACCTGCACCACGGCGACGCCACCGGAGAGCTTCGCCAGGCGCTCCTGGAGCTTCTCGCGGTCGTAGTCGCTGGTCGTCTCCTCGATCTGCTTCTTGATCTGGCTGATGCGGCCCTGGATCGCCTGCGCAGTGCCCTTGCCCTCGATGATCGTGGTGGTATCCTTGGTGACGACGACGCGCTTGGCCTGGCCGAGCATCGAGAGGTCGAGGTTCTCCAGCTTGATCCCCAGGTCCTCGGAGAGGAACTGGCCAGCGGTGAGGACGGCCATATCCTCGAGCATCGCCTTGCGGCGGTCGCCAAAGCCAGGGGCCTTCACGGCGACAGCCGTCATAATGCCGCGCAGCTTGTTGACGACGAGCGTGGCGAGCGCCTCGCCCTCAACATCCTCGGCGATGATGAGCAGCGGGCGGCGCATCTGGACGACGCGCTCCAGCACCGGGATGAGATCCGCGACCGCGGAGATCTTCTTCTCGAAGAGAAGAATGAACGGCTCCTCCAGGATCGCCTCCATGCGCTCGGCATCGGTGACCATGTAGGGAGAGATGTAGCCCTTATCGAACTGCATCCCCTCCACGAGCTCCAGGCGGGTTTCGGCGCTCTTGCTCTCCTCGACGGTGATCACGCCATCCTTGCCAACCTTCTCCATCGCCTCGGCGATCAGGTCACCGATGCTGGTGTCGTTGGCGGAGATGGACGCGACCTTGGCGATGACATCCTTCTCCTCGACGGGCGTGGCCGTCTTGCGGATCTCTTCGACTGCCACCTGCACCGCCTGCTCGATGCCCTTCTTGACGACCATGGGATTGGAGCCGGCCGCGACGATCTTCAGGCCCTCGCGCACGATGGCCTGGGCAAGCACCGTGGCCGTCGTGGTGCCATCGCCCGCGACGTCGTTTGTCTTCGAGGCGACTTCGCGCACGAGCTGGGCGCCCATGTTCTCAAAGCGATCCTCGACCTCAATCTCTTTGGCGATGGTCACGCCATCATTGATGACGGTGGGCGAGCCGAACTTCTTCTCGAGGACCACGTTGCGGCCGCGGGGGCCCAGCGTCACCTTGACGGCATCCGCCAGCGTGTTCACGCCCCGCTCAAGCGCGCGACGAGCTTCCTCGTCAAAACGCAGGTCTTTAGCTGCCATATCGCAAACCTCCCTGTTTCAACACTCGCCGGACCCAGAAGCCGGCGCAACGAGAAGCGAACTCAGGGGCCGGGACTCGGCCCTTTTCGGGGCCAGGGGAGCCCGGAGCCTGAGCGCGGGACCCGGAGCGTGGCGCCTACTCGACGACAGCCAGCACGTCGCGCTCGCTGAGGATCAGGTAATCCTCACCGTCAACGCTGATCTCGGTGCCGCCATACTTGGAGAAGACGACCTTGTCACCCGCCTTGATCTCCATCTCGATGCGCTTGCCGGACTCGGTGAGTTTGCCAGGGCCAACGGCAATCACTTCCGCCTGCTGCGGCTTCTCTTTCGCAGTGTCCGGAAGCACAATCCCACCCTTGGTCACTTCTTCGGCCGTGGATGCCTTTACAATGATGTGGTCTCCGAGCGGTTTGAGCATCAGCCAACACCTCCGAAATGGTTATTCTTTAGCACTCGCCCCATGCGAGTGCTAATGCCGGCACTATTTTACCGAGGGGTCGGCTCTTTGTCAAGACCCCCTGCACCCAGGCGTCGCGGGAGATCCGCACCCCGGCCCTCCCCATGCGCGAGGGAAGAGGCAGGCGGTTGCCCCACCGAGAAGCATGGGATTTCGCGCTATCTGCCAGCAGCCGCGCGGTTGCCCGGAGTGCCCCCTTCCCGCGATGGTGCCTGGCGAGGGGCACGCAACGCCCTCATCTCCGCCGAGCGGGCCGGCCGAGCTCCTCGCCTTGCGGGGTCACCTGGAGATCGCCGATCTGCACCGTGGCCACCTGGGCGAGATCCGCCAGAGGCGTGAGCACCGTGAGCGCGGAGCCACTGGCGCACAGGAGAATGCCGGCTGCCAGGGTGTCGCCGTGAGCGTCGAGGAGACCGCAGATGCGCCGGGGAGCGCTCTCGATGCGGTCAGGGTGGGTTGGGGGCCAGAGGCGGACGCGTGGATAGGGAAGGCGCTGCTCTCGGGCGCCGGCAAAGTATGCGGCAAAGGCGTGCTTCCGGTTCTCGGCGCGCGCCTGGGGCGATTTGACGCGCACGCCTGGTGCCACGGGGAGACGCACCAATACCGGGCCGCCCGGGTGCGCGAAGGGTTGAAGAAGAGGCTCTAGCTCCCGGCGCGCCTGAACGGCGAGGATGCACCGGGGCCGCACCGCCTGGATCTTGTGGAACTTGAGCGTGGCCGCGAGCCGTCCGGAGACCATCCCGGTCGTATCTACCACGATGAGGCGGCAGCCACGCGAGCGCGCCACGGCTACCAGAAGCGATGTCCCGACGACAACCGGCAGAAGATGGCGGGCAGGCGTGGTGTCGCCCACGAAATAGAGGCGCCTTGGGGGAACCTGCGCCAGGTCGGTGACCGGGGCATCGGGTATGCCCAGGCCGATGGTCGCCGGCGGGCCGATATCCGACTGTCCGATGTCGGCATCGACGAGGGCTACCGATTTCCCGGCGCGCACCCCCCGGTTGAGGAGCTCGCGTGCCAGCACCGACTTGCCCGTATCCGTGGCGCCCAGAAGAAGAACCGTGCCCCCGCGCTCCGCCACACGATCCAGCACGCGGCTGGTCTCTTCCGGCCAGATCGCCTGGGACGCACGCGCGTCGTCATCCATGATGACGGGGGGTTCCATGCGCGAGGCAGCGGCTCCTGCTGACCGGGTCTGTGCGGTGGGTGGGAGAGGAAACGCGGTGGGGGCCGCCAATAGGGATCTCTGTGACCGGCGGTAGGATGCCGGCGGAGGGGAGATGCGGTGGAGCAAGAGGGCTTGAGTGGCAGCGGGACGAGGAAGCGCCGGCCGGTCGCGGCAGTGCTCGCTATCGGCGTCGCGTGCGGGTTCCTCCTCTGCGGCTATGAGTTCATCCGCAGCGTCTCCACCTCATTCTACATCGATGCCTATGGCGCCGACCGCCTCCCGGTGGTGATGGGTCTCATGCCCCTGGGAGTGGTGATCACGCTCTACGGCTATGGCATTCTGCTTTCGTGGTTTGGGCCGGCGCGGGCGTTGTTCCTCACCTCGGGTTTCTCGGCCGCGCTCATCACCGCGTGCTGGGCCGCCCTGCGCGTCGGCTGGCACCCGGCCGCGGGGATCCTCTACGTGTTTCGCGAGGCCTACATCGTCCTGATCATCGAGCAGTACTGGTCGCTGATCAACAGCGCGCTCACTGCGGGGCAGGCGAAGCGGCTCAACGGGCCGATCACCGGCCTGGGCTCCCTCGGCGGGATCCTTGGGGGCTCGCTCGTGCATGTCTTCGCGACACGGGTGGGCTCCGAGATGTTCCTCCTCTTCGCGGCCGGCTCCCTCATCCCCGCGGCGCTCCTCTCGGCGGTTGCGTATCACTTCGCCGGCGAGCCACAGCCATCACCTGAAGAGGCGGGTGGCCGGCAGGGGCACCTGGCGCTCCGTCTCTTCGCGCGCTCTCGCTACCTGCTCCTCTTGGCCTCGCTGATCGCCCTGACCCAGGTCGTCTCCACTGCGCTGGATCTCCGCTTCTCCGGCCTGGTGGAAGCGAGCTTCCCCGTCAAGGATGAGCGCACGGCCTATCTGGGTGGGTTCTACGGAACTCTGAATGCCGTCGCCGCGCTCCTGCAGTTCGCGGTCGCGCCCGTGGCGCTTCGCCGGTTGCCACTCCCCGTGATCCACCTGGGCATCCCGCTGGTCCATCTCTTCACCTGCCTGCTTCTCCTGGCAGCTCCCTCGCTGCATACGGGAGCGGCCGCCTACCTGCTCTTCAAGGGGCTCGATTACTCGCTCTTCCGTGCCGGCAAGGAGATTCTCTACATCCCCCTCACCTTCGACGTGCGCTATCGCGCCAAGGAGGTGATCGATGCCTTTGTCTACCGCTTCTCGAAGGGGGCGCTCGGGATGTTGCTGACCGGGGCGAACGCGGTGTTCGGGACGATCCCCGGCGCGGTCTTTCCCGCCGTCGCCGCGCTGGCTTCCCTGATCTGGATCCCCGTGGCCGGTCGGCTGACGCGCCAGCCGGAAGGGAAGCGGTGATCGCGAGGAGAGAGGCCCATGCCCGGCAGGCCCTGAGCTTTCCATCGACCGCGAGCGAGGAGCTTCAGAGAGGAGGCAGGGAGCCGGAGTAGATGATGCCGACTCCCTGCGGATCGGGAACCTGATGTCACGAGCCGCGGCTTGCCGCAGCCGTGCGATAATGCACGGGGGAGGTCGATCCGTTGCCGGCGGACTGCAGGGATGGCAGAGCGGGCGTTCTACTGTCATCCGCTGGCTCTCCCCCATAGAATTATCGGACGCCCGCCCTGAATCTCCAGATCAAACGCGCAAGCGAGAAGGGGATCTCTAGGAAAGCACGCCGCCTGCGCCTTCCTGCCCGGCGTTCGGCAGGAGAACTGTTGTTTGACTTCAGAGTGTGCCCCATGTTATAATCTTTGGTGGAAGCGGCCACGTGTCGGCGATGCCGTGGCCCGGTAAGCGGGGAGGCGAGCCTGTTCTGCCCGGGTTTGCGGCATGGGGGCAGCCCGGTTCCACACTCACCGATTTTGCAGGATCTACAATAGCCACGACGGCGGGCAGTGGCGTCTTCGGTTGTGAAGCAGGCCCTGTTTCCGTGGCGTGCGTTCACCAAGGAGGCAAGAGAATGGCGGTCCAGTCCAATCAGCGAGAAGATGCCCTCAACCGGGCGCTGTTGCAGATCGAGAAGCAGTTTGGCAAGGGGTCGGTGATGCGCCTGGGCGAGCGGCCTCGCCAGCAGGTGGAGGCCATTCCGACCGGATGCTTGCCCCTGGATATCGCGCTGGGCGTGGGGGGGCTTCCGCGCGGTCGCATCATCGAGGTGTATGGCCCGGAGTCGAGCGGAAAGACGACGGTGGCGCTTCAGGTGATCGCCGAGGCGCAGCGCCAGGGCGGGATCGCCGCCTTCATCGATGCGGAGCACGCGCTCGATCCGGTCTACGCGGCCAATCTGGGAGTGGACGTCGATAACCTCCTCATCTGCCAGCCAGACTATGGCGAGCAGGCACTAGAGATCACCGATGTGCTGGTGCGCAGTGGCACCATCGACGTGGCGGCGGTCGACTCCGTGGCGGCCCTGGTGCCCAAGGCCGAGGTGGATGGCGAGATGGGCGACTCTTTCGTTGGCATCCAGGCCCGGCTGATGAGCCAGGCGCTTCGCAAGCTGAGCGGCACGCTCTCGCGTACCAACACCGCCTGCATCTTCATCAACCAGCTTCGCGAGAAGATCGGAGTGATGTTCGGCAACCCCGAGGTAACCCCCGGCGGGCGCGCGCTGAAGTTCTGGGCGAGCGTGCGCATCGAGGTGCGCCGCATCGAGTCGCTGAAGCAGGGCACCGAGGTGGTGGGCAACCGCGTGCGGGCGAAGGTGGTGAAGAACAAGGTGGCACCGCCCTTCCGCGAGGCGGAGTTCGATATCATCTTCGGCAAGGGCGTCAGCCGCGCCGGAGGTTTGCTCGACGTGGCCGATAAGATGGGCGTGCTCACCAAATCGGGCACCTGGTGGAGCTATGGCGACGAGCGCATTGGCCAGGGCCGGGAGAACGCGCGCACGTATCTCGAGCAGCACCCCGATGTCGCTGCCGAGATTGAGGCGCGCATCCGAGCTTCCCTGCAGCCGGTGAACGCGGAGGATCTGCCGGACTCCACGGCCGATGAGGGGGAGAGCGACCCCGCCCTTGAGGCGTGACCCATTGCGCGAGGCGTCGGCACCCAGCCGGCGCCTTGGCCTCTCCCATGCCCGGCGTGGCCCTGAGCCCCAACGATGAGCGGGAGCGCCCCACCGGCGTCCCTTGCCACGTCGGGGGAGGGGAAACTGCGCTCGCAAGCATCGCTGTTCGGGGTGCCATGCCCTGTCCGCGCGTAGAGCTCCCCTTCCTAAGCCGGGCGCAGGCAAGGCGCCCCCATCCGCGTCCGTCTCCTTCGTCCCTGGTACCGCCCCATTTCATGTCCCCGGCACGCGGGCTCGGGCACGTGGATTGCGGAGAGGAACGGGGGAGGAGTCAGGTATGGGAAGGCGAATGAAGGCATAGGGCCGGTTCGTTGTCTGAGGCGGTCAGGCATCCCGGCGGTCTCGAACTGGCGTCCGGTGGACCCCTCCCAATCGCCGCGATGCGGCACGATGCTTGCGGGCTGCAGACGCGGGGTGAGCAATGACGCGAAGGGAACAGGCGGGACGCTGGTAGGTCTCGTGAGGCGTGCATAACCCATGGATAATCGCATGCAGGCGTACAACCAGCATCCATCCATTCTCGAGCAACCGGGGATCCTCACACTGACCGAGGAGCCGGTGCTTCATCCGGCCATCTTCGGGAAACCGTATGTCCTCAATGCCGGCGTCGCCGAATACGAGGGGAGCATCATCCTCTTGTCGCGGGCCCAGGCGGCCAGCGAGCCCTCCTCCATCTGGATGGCGGTGCTGGATGGCGATGGGACCACGGTACGCGAGGTGCTCCGAGAGCCCGTCCTCGGCCCCGGCGCGCGCTGCGAGGTGTCGCCCCACGGGGTTGAGGATGTGCGCATCACCCCGATGAGCGATGGCTCCTATATCATCACGGCCAACTCGCTGTGGCCGGATGAGATCCATGGGGGGTGGTGGATGCCGCAGATCGCCATCATTCGCACCTTGGATTTCCAGGAGTTCGAGCTGATTGGCTTCCCCTTCCCGGGATTGGCGACCAAGAACTCCACCCTCTTCCCGGATACCGACAACAGTGCCCGCTACTTGCTCCACCGGGTGCAGCCCGACATCTGGCTGGCACGCACCACCGATAGCACCCTCCGGCATTGGCCGGATCCAGGACGGCCGATCATGCGGCCCCGGCAACACCTGGTGGAAGCCGGGCTGCTCAGATGGATCGGGGCAGGTTCCCAGCCGATGGAGACATCGGAGGGGTGGCTGATGGTCTACCACTCGGGGATGTGGATCAGCGAGGACCATGGCCAGAAGCTCTACCTCCTGTGGCTGGCGCTCCTGGATCGCGATGATCCCTCGAAGCTCCTGGCGCAGTCGCGTGATCCGATCTACTGGCCCTTGCTCGGCGAAAACCCGCGCGAGGAAGACTGGTACTCCGGCGTCTCCTTCACGTGCGGCGCCCTGATCCGCGAGTCGGAGCTGTGGGTTTACATGACCCTCAACGACAGCCGTATCCACCTCGGCAAGATGCCGATGGAGACGGTCTGGCGGCTGCTGGACCGAACGGTTTCTTCAGACGAGGCGGCCGGCAAGCCCCATGGGGGGTGAGGCCGTTGCTTCGCCGGCCCGATACCGCCCGCGCTGGTAGCCCCGTAGCGCGGCGGAGGGCAGAGCGTGCGCGCTGCTCCTCTTCCCAAAGAGGCTCGCGACCTGCCAAAGCTCGCCCATGCGTCCGCCATCTTCCGGCATTGACGGCGCGCCATGACCCACGGACTCCCACTGCTGGGGCAGCGTGCCGGGCGCGCGCCTCCGCTATCCCGCCGCTTTCTCCCTCTCTCTCGTGAAGCGCATCCGTTCCCCTGGCCCCCCCATTCTGGTACCGATCGTGCAGAGAGGTGCCGTGCCGTTTCCCCGCGATAGGATCGGCGGCCGGTTTGGCCTGCCACGCTCTCTCCTGTTTCGCACCGCTGCCAGGCGCAGGCGTGCCCGGCAGCGGTGCGAATGGGGGCTGGCAGGCGAGGAGGGGAGATGTTCCTGCAACGTTCGGATGCGAGCTCGCAGAGAGCCATGCCGCCGGCACGGCTTTGCCGCGGCCCGCGCCCGCGAGCCGCCGGAGGCTACTCCCTGATCGAGGTGGTGATGGCGCTCTCGGTGATCTGCGTCGCCCTCCTCGGGGTGTTCCATCTCCTCGCGGGTGTCCTCGGCACCAACGCCGAGTCAGGCAATCGCTCCTTTGCGACTCATCTCGCAGCATCGAGGCTGGAAGCGGCCCGCGGGCAGGAGGTGGCCAGCCTTGTCACCAGCGAGGGGAACAGTGATCCCGAGCTCACGGCCGCTCTCGGGCCGAGCGCGACCTGGGACCTCCTGGTGACCGATATCGGGCCAGGCATGAAGGGCATTCTGGTGACCGTGCATTGGAAGCAGGGGGAGTTGGCCCAATCGGTATCGCTGGGCACGCTGGCGCAGGCAGGCGGGATCGCCTCGATCCGCAACCGCTACGCCAACTGAGAGCGAACGCGAGAGGGGAGGGGCGATGTTCCGCACGGCGTGGGCCCCGGGGAATCAGCGGGGAGCGGCGATTGTGATGGCGATCCTGGTGACCGCGATGTGCGTGGTGATCCTCTCTGGCCTGGCCCAATACGTGATCAGCGAGTACCGAGCGGCCCACCTCGATTGGCGCTACGTGCAGGCGCTTTACTGCGCCGAGGCGGGCATCGAGCACGCCGTGAGCTACATTCGTCGCGGGGAAAACCCGCCGGAAGATGAGGTGTTCCTCGCGGACGCCGGCATCGCGGGCACCGAGGGCTCCTTCCGGATAGAGGCCGAACCGGTGATGAGCGCCGGGACGCCTGATCCCGAAGGGAGCATCCGCGTCGTGGCGGTGGGCTACGTGCCCTCGGAGGCGGATGTCGCGGCCGGCCGAGGCGTGAGCCGTCGAGTGGCCGCGGTAGTCACCCACGGCGTCTGGGACTTCGGGACCGAAGCCGTCCGCGCGCGCGGGTATGTGGCCTACCGGTCCAACGACTACCTGACCGTCGTGGTGGATGAAGAGGGTAACGTTCTTGACCCGCCCCCATCCGGTGTGCAGGCGGACATTCGGGTGACCGGGGAGGGGGAGTACTTGGGCGACGTGCGGAGCGAAGCCTCGAACGATGCGCACGTCGAGGGTTCGGTGACGGCGCCTGGGAACGTGGATGTCTTCGACGACAGGACACGCGGCGTAAACGAGAACAATCCGGAGAATTACATTCCCAATGCCTTCCCGGATCCCGCGACGCTTGGCTATGATGAGAGCAACCCGGCCCAGCTGATCTGGCCGCCGCTACCCGGCACCTGGGTCGAGATGCACTATCGGGAGGCGCTGGATGGCGGAACGGTGTTCTTCCCCGCCGGTACGGTCCAGGCCCCGCGCTACATTGAGCTGGGCGGGAGCGGCGTGCTGCACGACATCACGCTTCGGGGGCCGGGCACGATCTTCGTGCATGGGCATCTGGGCGGGGGCATCGTCAATGGCCCGCCCGCCGCGACGGTGGTGGCTACCGGCACGCTGTACACCAAAGGCAATGAGTCCTACCGGTGCGATCCGGGGGATGAAGCGGTGGCACCGCCGCTCATCCTCTTTGGCAGGCACGAGACCCAGGGTTGGTCGGCAGAGATTCGGGGCAACTCCACGTGGTATCTGCGCGGGCCCCTGATCTCGCTCCATCCGCAAGGCGAAGTGTGGCTCAACGACTCCGCCGTTGGCTGCAGGGGCGCGCTCATCTCCAACGGATCCGTGCACTTCAAGTCGAACCAGGCCATGCTGGGGTTTCCCCGCCTCCTGGATGATCAGCGGTTCACGGCGCGCTCGCTACCCATCGTTCGCTCCTACGCGGGGCAGTAGCCGCGCCAATCGCTCTGGGCACCGTCGCGCGTCTGAAAAGCGGGGGCGCCCAGAGCGATTCCCCCACGCCTGCATGTCACTCTTCCTGACGGCGTGCTTGCATCCGACTCTCCAATGATGTAATATAGGGGAGTGGCGCGGCCCGTTCCGGCTGGCGCTCCCTGAGCGGCTGCCGGGGCAGGCACCGCGAGGGACGACCTCCCGCAGGGAAGAGGGCCCTGGGATGGATGCCGGGCGATCCATCCCGGTGCCGGTTCGATTCAGGATGAGCGAGACCGGGCGCGCTCGTTGAGGCCGGGGCCTTCGCGGAGCCATGAGAAAACGAGCGCCTGAGGTGAGAAAGTGAGCCGAGAGGGGATCGAACGCGAGCGTCCGTGCCGGCCGCAGCCCGGCCATCCACCGGGGAGAGCGGGCGCGCGGCGCGGTGGGTACACGCTCCTGGAAACCGTCGTGGCGCTGTCGGTGGTGACGGTCGGTTTGCTGGGAGTCTTTCAGTTGCTGGCAAGCACGCTCCGCACGAACGTGGACTCGCGCCACCGGGCTGTCGCCACCCACTTTGCTGAGAGACAACTGGAAGCCGTTCGCAATACAGATGTGGAGAGCCTGGCGTCGAGCCTCGGGAACACCGATCCGGAGCTGACGCGCGGGCTCAGTGCCGATGCAACGTGGGACCTGACGGTGTCCGATCCCGCGCCGGGACCCGCGGGCGTAGTTCTCGGATCCGTGCTCAAGGCGGTGACCGTGACGGTGCGCTGGAAGCAGGGCTCGGAGGACGAGTCTGTCTCCGTGACCACGCTGGTGCATGGCAACGGCATCGGGGCGATCCGCAGGCGGTAGAGCAGGCCTGTTGCGCGAGCGCCGGCGCCGCCGAGGCGGCTCCAGTGCCCAGGAAGCAGGTGGCCCGGATCCCTCCCAACCGGCGGTACCCCCAGGGCCAGGGGGGCGAGCCGGTGGAGACAAGAAGATGTTCCGTTTGAGGCGAGAACGCTCTCGCGGCTTCACCGTGGTGGAGGTGGTGATCGCAACGGCGATCGCGTTGGTCATCACGGGGGTGATCCTCCAGACCATGATCTTGACCGCGCGCACGACCGAGCAGACCTCCATTCAGGCGGATATGCAATCGCATGCGCGCATCGCCCTGGCCGAGTGGGAGGAGCAGCTTCGCGATGGCTATGCCATCCTGACGACCTACACCCCCCAGGTTGGCTCCGCCGCGGGCACGGTGTTCACGACCGGGGTCACGGATGAGAGCCAGACGATCATCGCGGCCGTGCCCTCCATCGATGGCACCGGCGTGCCCTACACGTGGAAGGGCGAGAATATCGCTTTCGACTGCATCATCTGGCGAGCAGAGCTGGAGGGCGAGGGGGATGGCGCGCGCTGGAGCCTCTCACGAATGGTTTTCCCCGATGCCTTCCGCATGCCGGAGTCGTTCTCTGATAGCGGCACGTCGAGCAGCACCTCCTCGGGAGCGCCGGCCAATACCGAGCTGACAATGGGTCGGATGCCAGAGACGGACCCGAAGGTGCTCTTCGAGAATGCCAACGCGGTGCAGGTGAGCTTTCTGGACGACGCCGGCGCCGAGATGATCCTCGATCCCATCTCCGGGCTTCCCTCCGTGGGCACGTCAAAGGTGCTTCCGTTGTGGAGAGACGCGGAAGGGAACACCACTTCAGTGCCGATCAGCATCACAGATGCGGCCTCGGTGCGCATCCTGCTGCGCTACGAGCAGGATGCGGGGTCGATGCAGACCGGCCATGCAGACGTGCGGCAGTGGGACGAGCAGAGCATCTCGATTCGCTTGCGCAACAAGCCGTCTTGGTGAGGAGGTGAGCGATGCGGGGCAAGCGAAGCCTGGTGCGCAATCAGGGGGGCATGGCGCTCGCGATGGCCATCGTGATCATCGCGCTGTGCGCGGTGATCGTCACGGGCCTGATCCAGTACATCATCAGCGAGTATCGGGCGAGCCATGCGGATTGGCGCAGGGTGCAGGCGCTCTACGCGGCGGAGGCCGGAGTCGAGCGTGCGGTCGAGGCGCTGATCGCGGACCCGGATGCCTTGGGGTCGCAGGGCCTGCGCTCCCTGGCGGAGGACGACGGAATCGAAGGGGCGACCGGCGAGTACGAGGCCACGATTGCCGAGACGAACAGCGATGAGATAGACGATCCGATGGAGGCGAAGCGGATCATCTCCATTGGCTATGTGCCGAGCAAGGCCGAGGTGGATGCAGGCCGAGGCGTGATCCGGCGCGTCTCCGTGGTCTACTCCAGCCATGAGAAGCGCTGGGATTTTGGCGCCGACGCCGTGCGCGCGCGCCGGGGCATCCGTTACGGCTCCAACGACTTCCTGACCGTGGTGGTCGATACCAACTATACCGAGGTCACCGATGAGAGTGTCGATGCCAGCCTGCGCGTGACCGGGGTGCCGCCCTCGGAGGCGGATGAGAGCAGCGGCGATAACGGGATCATCTGCGAAAGTGGCGGTAACAAGGCCACGGTGCGGGGCACGGTGACGGCTCCCGGACCGATACAGGTCGCGGATGCGTATGCGGTCAACTCTGACCCGGAGAACTACGTTCCCGATGCCTTCCCGGATCCCGAAGCGCTCGGCTATGCCGGCACGGCCCCGAACCGCGAAGCTGTCTGGCCCCCACCCCCGGGCACCTGGCTGGAAGCCCTGGCCCGCGAGGCCCGCGCGGGGGCGAGCTACACGGCCGCTCACGTTCCCTGGGTGGTTCACGGGTCGGCGTTCATCGATATGGGCGGGGTGGAAGTACCCATCAAGCGGGTCAACACCCTGCGGAATGTTCGGCTCATCGGCCCCGGCACCGTTTTCGTGAGGGGGCATCTGGGCGAGGGGGTGGTCAACGGCTATCCGCCTGTCACCCTGGTGGTTCTGGGCGAGATGAACGGGAATTTTGACTACACCTGCATCGGCCCGACGAACGGGCCGGCGCCGCCGCTGATCACCTTCGGCAAGACAATCGAGTGTTCGGGGAGCGCCTCCTGGAAACTGAACGGCCCGCTGATCGCTCTGCATCCCGATGGCGCGGTCAACATCAACGACTCCGCGATGCTCTGCTTTGGAGCAATCGTCTCCAACGGGATCGTCAACTTCAAATCGAATGGGGCCGTCCTTGGCTATCCGCAGTGGTTCCAGAATCAGCACTTCGAGATGGTGAGCAAGGCGGTGCCCGCCGTCGTCTCCTACTCGGCGCGATAGCGGGTTCAACCCATCGAGGCGTCTCCTGGGATGACGCGGTCCGGCAAACCGGGCCGCCATCCAGAGCGCTCGCCAGGCGAGGGCGGGGAATCCGTGCCCACCCTATAGAACTACTACGGGTGATCCAATGATAGGATTAGGAGGCATCTGCACCACTCGTCTCCTGTGCCTGGCACGCGTCCTATCAAGGCGATACCGGGAAGAGAAAGGAGAGGCGGATCCTGATGACGCGCGTCCGGATCACTCGGGAAAGCCGACAGCAAGCGGGTTACACGCTCATCGAGGCGGTGATGGCAATCCTGGTGATCAGCATCGCCCTGCTGGGGGTGTTCCAGGTGGTCGCCGGTGCCATCGGTACGAACGCCGATTCGCGCAACCGTGCCCTTGCAACGCGCTTTGCCGAAAGGCAGTTGGAGGCAGCGCGGGGGGCAGCGGTCTCCAGCCTGAGCACGAGCGCCGGCAACACCGATCCGCAACTCTCTCGATGGCTGGGTCCGAGCGCGGAGTGGGACCTCACGGTCAATGACGTCACTTCGCGGCTCAAAGGCATCACGGTCACCGTCCGATGGCGGGATGGCACGCTGGACCAGGCGGTCTCGCTCAGCACGCTGGCGCATACGGCTGGCGTCGCGTCGATTGGAGCGCGCTGAAGGGTGGGTGCCACTCAGCCAGGGATCGAAAGAGCATGATGGCTGCCCCCTCCCACGGCAAGGCATCTGGATGGAGGAACTCGATGAGTAGCGCGCCTAGCCGCCGCCGCGCCGGCTACACCATCACCGAGGTGATCATCGCGACCGCGATTGCCCTTGTAGCCGCGGGCGTCATCCTCCAGGTGTTGATCCTCACCGTGCGCACGACGCAGCAGACGTCGGCCCAGGCAGACGTGCAGGCGCAGGCGCGCGCTGCCTTGATGGGGTGGGAGCAACAGCTTCGCGACGGCTATGCCGTCCTTACCACGTACACGCCACACGAAGGGCCCCGGGCCAACCAGGAGTACATCACGCGAGTTCTGGCGAATGAGCAGACGCTCGTCGCGGCCGTGCCCTCCATCGATGCCAACGGCGCGCCCTGCACCTGGCGCGGCCGGAACGTCGTCTTCGATTGCATCATCTGGCAGGCGCTCAAGGAAGGCAGCGGCGAGGCCGCGCGGTGGACGCTCTCGCGGCTGATCTATCTCGATGCTTTCCGCATGCCAGATTCCTACTTCTCGCTCCATGAGGAGCACCTTTCGCCCGATCTCTTTTTCAGCCTCGCATGGGGCGCCGCGAACTACGATTGTGCGCTGTGTGGCCGGAAATCGAAGAGCCACCCGTTTGACGATTGCCCAGGGGGCCCCCATCCCACCTGGCCGCCTCCAGACTCGTCAAGCTCTTCCTCCAGCAGCAGCTCGGGCGGGGATGATGGGTCGTCGAGCAGCAGTAGCTCGGGCGGGGAGGGGGGCAGTTCGTCCACGAGTTCAGGCGGAGTGCCCTACACGGTGCCGGATCCGCTGGGCCGAGACGCGGAGCTGAGCCCCGTGGTCCTCTTCAGCGGCGCGAAGTCGCTGGCGATGCGCTTCTTCGATGCGCAGAACCAGGAGGTTGTCCCCAACGGCGCGGCGGGCCTGCCCGAGGCTAATCCATCCTCGGATCTGCCTCTCAATGTGCAGAGTAAGGCCCCGATCAAGCCGACGGATGTGGCCTTCGTGCAGGTCGAGATCCAGTACGCGCAGGGGGCGGAGCCGATGCAGACGGGGCGTGACGAGGTGACGCAATCGGATACTCAGACCGTGACCATCCGGCTGCGCAATCGTCCGTCGTGGTGAGGGAGAAGGCCATGCCACTGAAGAGTTTGACCCCGCGTGGCCAGCGCGGCATGGCGCTCATACTGGCCGTGGTGATTACCGGGATCTGCGTGGTGATCGCGGCCGGCTTGATGCGCTACATGCTCAGCGAGTACCAGGCCGCCCACCTTGACTGGCGCCAGGTCCAGGCACTCTACTGCGCCGAGGCGGGGGTAGAGTACGCTATGGATGCCCTGATCAACGGCGATGCCGTGGCCGATACCGAGGTGACCCTGGTAGCCCTGGGGCTTGAGGACGCGGAGGGCAGCTTCCGTGTCTCGACCGAGGAGGTGACTAGCGCCGGCCTGCCGGATCCCGAGGGCGATGTGCGCATCCTGGCTACCGGGTTCGTCCCGTCCGAGGAGGAGTTCCTTGCTGGCAGAGGCGTCAGCCGGAGCGTGGTCGCCGTGGTGGGGACCGGCGAGTGGGACTTTGGCAGCGACGCCGTGCGCTCCCGGAATGGGGTGAAGTATGGATCGAATGAGTACCTCACTGTCGGGGTGGACGAGGATGGCGAAGAGGACCCGGACGCGGGCTATGCCCACATCCGGGTTACCGGCGAGGGTGGCGAGGTAAGGAATACGAGTTCGAATAAGGCGCACGTCGCGGGTCGGGTGTACGCGCCCGGGCAGGTGGATGTCGAGCCGGGCAGGACAGCGGGCGTGAGCGAGAACAACCCGGAGAACTGCATCCCGGATGCCTTCCCGGACCCGGCGACGCTTGGCTACGACAACAGCAACCCTCCCAAGATCAACGTGCCACCGCCTCCAGACACCTGGGCGCATGATTTCTACCAGGAGGCGGTCGCGGGAGGTACGGTCTACTTCTCGGGTGGCACTCCTATCCAGGCCCCGAAGTTTATCGACCTGTGGGGAATCGGAACTCTCTCGAATGTCAGGCTCAGAGGCCCCGGGGTCATCTTCGTGCGCGGGAATCTGGGCGGGGGTATCGTCAATGGCCCCCCCGCCGCGACGGTGGTGATCACCGGCTCGCTCAATACCGGGGGCAATGAGGTTTACCGGTGCGATCCCGGGGACGAACTGATGGCGCCGCCGCTCATCGCCTTTGGCCCTCAGCACGAGATCAAGGGAAGCTCCAGGTGGATTCTCAACGGCCCCTTCTACGCAATGCATCCGCAAGGCGAGGTTCTTCTCAACGACTCCGCCATGGGTTGCGTGGGCGCGCTGATCTCCAACGGCTCGGTACACTTCAAGTCAAGCGGCGCGAAGCTGGGTTTTCCGTCGTTCCTACAGAACCAGCGTTTCATCGTGCGCGCCGGCAGGCACGTGCGCTCCTACGCGGCCCAGTAGACGACCTCACTCCCGCCGGAGCTGGCCTTCCTGGTCCATGACGAGTGTTTCGCCGCCGGGAAGCGCGGCCCGGATCGCGAACGCCCTCCGCGTGGGGGGCTCTTCGCTGAAGACCGCGTTTCCATAGGCCGCCACCGGCTCGCCGGTCGCACAGCCCTCTTCTACGACGCCCTGCTCCGCGAGTTCCGTGAGGGAGGCGTAACGCCCGTGGCGGGCGTGGTACTCGCGTTGCGCCTCATAGAGCCGTCGAAGGCAATCGGCAGCGGCGCTCCCGGGCTCATCCTCTGCGGAGGCCGCCCCGTCGGGCGTCGGGCTCTTCTCATGGCCTGCGGGGGCCCCATCCCGCGGCGCGCTCCACGAGGTCTCCGCTTGCGACGCGGCGGTTCCGGAAGCGTGCGTGGAGAGCATCTTCTGCATCTGCAGGAAGGCGAACGCCAGGAAAAATGCCAGCAAGAGGCCCAAGCCAGCGGTGATCAAGAGCAGCCGGCGCGTGTGAGCGCCGGTATCGTTGGCGAGGTCCAGGCGCGCCGATGCCATCTCCAGGTCGGGGAGCGGAATCGCGCGGTCTTCCGGGCGGGGAAGCAACTCCAGTGCTTCGCGTGCCTCCTGGCATTGCGCGTTGGCTTCGAGACAGGCTTCGAGTACCCGCCGCGCTTCCTCATGGCTTTGCTGTCGTGCCAGCAGCTTGCCGAGGGCGCACAACGCCGGCGCATCCCCAGGAAGGAGCTCGACGGCGCGGCGGAGCGAGGCTTCGGCGAGGGTGAGGTTATCGCGCGCCGCGTAGGCGCGCCCCAGATGAAAGTGCGCCTCGCCACTGTTCGGGTTCATGGCCGTGGCGAACTGGAGCAGCTGGATCGCCTGCTCGGCCTGCCCGCTTTCGAGGGCCTCGATTGCGAGGGCGAGGTTGCTACCTCCCGTAGGGGGCGGTGAGTGCTCCATGCGCGTTTCTCCTTCAGGAAAGCGGAGCCCGCGGCAAAGCCCCCCCGCGGGGCGCACGCGACCGGACCCGCTGGCTTCCTGTCGGGCTGGACGTGTCACTCCGGAGGAGCACCGCCGGCACGCGGCCTCCAACGCGTTGTTCCACAACTTCGCGCCCGCCCGTCACCTTTCCTGCCCGTTCGCCTGACGCATCACCTTCAAGGCAGCATACGCGACCACGTGATCCTGGTCGCCGGTCACATCGCCCGAGGTGCGGTAGGCCAGCCTTTGAGCCGATACGGCTCCCATCCGGCGGGTGGCTGCCAGCATGGCGGCGACGGGCCCGTAGCCACAGGTGGTGATCCCGTGCGTCTGCACCTGCCGGAAGAGATCGGCGGGGTCGAGGTGTTCAATCGCCTCGAGGGCCCTCTCATCCTGGGCCAGCGCGCGCGCGACCGGCTCGTGGTGAGTGAAATCGCACGACGCGATGACGACGGCGTTGCGGCCCGCCACGGCCGTGGCAATCGCCTCCCCCAGCTCTATCGCGGCGTCGAGCTCATACCGCTTCATGGAGATGGGCACGACAGACAGCCCGGCCCCGTAGAGAAGCTGCAGGAAGGGGAGCTGCACCTCGATCGCGTGATCGCGCAGGTGGGCCAGGGGATCCGCGCACGCCAGCGGGGTAGCGGCCAGAATCGCCGCGGCGACATCCACCGCAACCGGCACGCTTCCCAGGGGAGTCTCCCATTCCCCCTCGTGCCACACGGCGTTATCGGCACCCAGGCCATGATGGTTGGGGGCGAGGATGATGGCGACTTCCAGCAGGCCATCCTCTGCCAGGTGCTGATACGCATGTGCCGCGACCTGCCCGGAGTAGATCAGGCCGGCGTGCGGAACAACCAGACCGAGGATCTGGCGGGGTCCCTCGGGAGCGGCCAGCGGCAGGCGGCCAGGGCCGGGAGCATCCAGAAAGCAGCGCTGAATCTGCTGTTGCAGCGCGTCGGCAGTCTCCGGGTAGAACAGGCCAGCGACGACAGGCGCGCGCGTTACAGGCATCGCCATCTCACACCCTCCTTCACAGGCTGTGGACCCGCTGCGGCGTGTGGAACAGCCACGCGCGGTCCGGGTCAAGCTCTACACGGGTGATGGTTCCCCGAACCGGAATCGTCAGGCGCGTGAGGGAGCCATCAAGATGCAGAGTGTGCCGTGTCTTGCCGGCGCCATCGGTGACCAGGAGCTGCATTTCGCCACGGTAGGGCGCGCCTTCCTGGGCAACGGTGAGCCTGGCGCGCGGGCCGTCCTTCGCTACGGAAACTCTCAGGCGCGGCGCGCCAGGCCGGCGCAGCCACTGATCGAAAAACCAGGTGAGGGGCTTTCCATGCACTTCGGCAGCCACGGCTTCGAAATCGGCGATTCGCGCCGTGCCGGCACCATATCGTTCCGCGAAGAGGCGGAGTGTCCGCCGGAACTGCTTCTCCCCGACCAGGCATCGCAGCGAGTGCAGCACATAGGCCCCCTTATAGTAGACTGTGCCCTCATAGGTTCCCGACTGGTCGTAGGGATCGGTTTCGGCGATTGCCTCTTCGGTGCCTTCCCGCAGGTGCGCCCGGTAGCGTGCCGCCAGGTCCGCGAGCGCCTCCCGCAGCGCCTCTGGCCCGCCGGCGTGCTCCTGGTAGAGCACGGCGGAGTACTCGGCAAAGGCCTCGCTCAGCCATCCGGCCCCGAGGCCCTGGGGCGCGACGTGGTTACCCCACCACTGGTGCGCGATCTCATGCGCCAGGAAAGGGGTGGGGATCTCCTTTTCGGCGAAGCTCTTCTCCGTGAGCAGCAGCAGCGATGTGGAGCCGTAGCCTCCCGGAAAGACGGGGATCTCGGCAATCGTCAATTTGGGATAGGGATAGGCGCCAAACCGGCTGGCGTAGAAGCGCACGATCCGCTGGGCCGTTGCCTGGTAAGCGCGCGCCCTGGAGGCGTGATTCGGGTGCAGGAAGGTCTCTACGACCACGGGACCATCGGCGTGCCGGCTGTGGGTGTATCGTCCTGCTGCCAGGCAAACCATCCGCACCGGCACGGTGCTCTCCCAGTGGAAGGTGACCGTGGATGCCTCAACGGATTTCCTCACCAGTTGGCCCGCGCTGACGACGGTCATTCCCCGGGGAACACGCGCGGAGAGGCGGAGCGGCGCGTGGAAATCCAGCTCTCCCACGGAGGGATACCACCGGCTCTCCGGGCGAAGGTAGATGCCCCGGGGACCGATCAGGTCGCCGCCGCGTAGGAGCGGCACCAAGACGCGCCGGGAGTAGCGGACGGCGAGTGTCGCGGTTTCGCCTTCGCGGAGGCGGTAGGGGAACGAGACGAGATCGTTGGTGTGCAGGAAGGTGACCGGGGCACCGTTCAGATGCAGCGCGTGGATGCGGAACTCCGGGCTGAGCGTCAGCTCGACGCGGTCGGTAGGCATGCGCGCGACCACGGTGAAATCGGCGCACGCGCTCAGGGAATGTCGGTCGGGGAAGAGGGAGAGATCCAGCGCGTAGTCAATGATGCGCACAGGGCCGGCGCGGTGAGAAGGCCTCTCGCGGCGTGTGCCCGGCCCCACGCGGCGGGGTAGGAGGCCTGCCGGCGGTGTCGCGGCTGGTTGCGAGCGCGCATCCTGCATCGTCGGATGGGCCCTTGCGAGCTCTCGCTGACGCCGCGCCTCCTGCCCGGCATGGAAACGGCGCTCCGCCTCCTTCTGAACCGCGTGGTGGGCGAGGATGGCGGAGAGGATGAGCAGCGCGCACGCCACGCACAGCACGACGACCAGGGTCTGCCGGCCGCTCCGGAGGCCCCGCAGCACGCGGATCGTGATGCCGATGGCCGCGAGTGCCGCCAGCGCGGCCCAGGCTATGCTGGAGAGCATCATCGCGGAACTGCCTTGCCCGGCCCCAGGTCGTCGCGGGCGGCGCCGTCCCCAAAGCCCCGGCCTAGCGACTCGCCAGGTAGAGGTGAATCCCTTTGCTGGTGACCAGAGAGCCGGCCAGCGCCATGATGAAGAGCGCGACTACTTTCACGCCCAGTCCGATCAATGCGCCGGTCACCCCGGAGCCGCCTTCTGCTGCGGGCGTAGCGCCGGCGGGCGTGGCGGCCATGGCGGTGAGAACGCCTGGATCCTTGAACAGACCCAACGCTAGCAAGAAGACGAACGCCAGCAGGCCGATGCCCGTGAGAAAGATGAGGACTCCAAAAGACGTACCGACGGCATCCTGGCGGGTCTTCAACTCTTCTTTGGCCATGGGTTTTCCCTCTGAAGGCGTGATCTGCATGATGGCCTATTCTATCATACGGCTACGCCGGGGTCAAGAAAATGGATGGCCGCCGCGGCGCCACAAGTGGAAGGAGTCCTCTCCAGAAGCACGAACGATTCTCGGATGAATGGTGTACCGCAGGCCGGATCCGGAGTGCCATCTTGAGATCTGCACATCAAGCCCCAGGCGCATCTCTGATGCTCGATGCCGGACAGGGAGCTGGCAGCGCATCCATCCGCGCGCCGTTTACCGGTGCATCGGATAGCCATACGGGTGCCGGCGCGGTATTCCTGGTCCCAGGGTGCCACGAAACCGGATGGCCGCCACTCCGATGCGCGCCCCGGGGACCGGATGGTGCCGGGTGTGCGCTCCTATGATCGCGCTGAGCCTGTTGGCGTTTTTACTGATCGCGGGGATTCTGGCGTTCTCGCTCCTCCAGTGGGAAGGGGCGCAGCGGCGTGAGTTGCTCTATTTCCATCTCACCCTCGAGAAGCCAGGTTCGAGCTACTTCCGATCCGCTCGCCTCGATCGGGAGCAGTACAGTCGTGTTGCGCTCGCGGCGGCCGTCCTGAGCCTTCATCAGCTCGTCGTGGTCGGCGATGTGCTATGCGGTGAGCCGTGGATGGCCCGGTTCGGGGCGGCTGCAGCGCCGCCCTGGGTTCTGGTCTTCGGGCAGGCGCTGCTTGCCTATGCCCTCCTGTTTCAGCCGCTTGCGAAGCGTCCACGGCTGGTGGCGGCGTTGATTGCGGTCAGCGTGATCGCGTGCCTTGGCACTCTCGTGGCAGCAATAGGAGGCCTATCCGCGGCGACGAGTTGGGCATGGGCGCGCGTTATCGAGGGAGCCCTTGGTTTGGGGGTGGCGGCGGTGGTGGGCGGACTCCCGCAGGAGGAGCGGATCGTCCAGCCCAAGGCGTTCCTGCTGTGGAGCGTGGGTGCGCTCTCACCGTGGGCCTGGATCCATCATCTCGCGCTCACCCTCTTCTATGCGGTTTTCGGCTTTCGCGTCTTCTGCCGGGTGGTGGAGCACCATGAGGCGCTCGAGGGTAACCTCCACCGGATGCAGCGCCAGCGCGAGGTGATCGTTGGCTTCCTCGACCGCATCGGCGCGGCATACAGCGACGCCCTGGACCTGGAGCAGCTGTTACGCCTTCTCGCCTCCGCCGCGGTGGAGACCACCGGAGCGGGAGCCGGGGCGATCTTCCTGGTCGATTCCCGGACCGGCAAGCTGCAGATGCGCGCGGTGGAAGGCCCCTTCCCGCCGCTCTACCGCGATGTGCCGGCGTCTAACCTGATGCGCCGGTGGGAGGAGCTGACGCGGATCGCGCTCCGCCAGCGCTTTGCCTTCGGCCAGGGTGTTGTCGGAGAGGTGGCGGCCAAGCAGACGCCGCTCCGCATCCGCGATGCAGCCGAAGCAGGAATCCTGGTGGGCAGCGTCGTCGATCCGGTGAGACGCCATCCGATGCTCCTGATGCCCCTCGTTCTCCGTAGCGAGGTGCTTGGCGTCATGGCGGTGCTGAACCGGCAGAACGCCGATGAGTTTTCGGAGGACGACCAGTTCTTGCTGGCCACCCTCGCGGAGCAGGCAGCGTTCTACATCGATAACGCGCGCATGGTGGCGGTTTTGGCGCAGCAAGAGCGCGTCCGCCGAGAACTCCAGATCGCCCGCGAGATCCAGAGAATGCTCCTCCCCGCCGGCGCTCCCGAGGTGCCCGGCTTCGACCTGGACGCGCTCAATCGCCCCGCGCTCGAGATGGGCGGCGACTACTACGATTTCTTCTGGGTTGCCGAGGGACAACTGGGTATCGTGGTCGCCGATGTCTCCGGGAAGGGGGTGCCCGCGGCGCTCACGATGGCGATGCTGCGCACGGTGATGCGCACGTATGCCGTCGGGAACCGAGCCGTGCGCGACACCTTGATGCGCGCCAATGCCACTCTTTCCGGCGACCTGCGCCTCGATACCTTCATCACGCTGTTCTATGGCATCCTCGACGTGAAGCGTCGGACTCTCTCCTGGGCGCGCGCCGGGCACGAGCCGACGCTGTTGCTCCGCGATAACCGCATCGAGGTGCTCACCCCCTCGGGAACGGCCGTGGGAGTCCTCTCGCCCGTCGAGTTCGGTCACAGCCTCCAGGTAGAGGAGACCGTGATCGCCCCTGGCGACGCCATCCTCATCTACACCGATGGCATCACCGAGGCGATGAACCCCAACGGCGAGGAGTTCGGACTGGGGCGATTCCTCGAAACCGTGCGCGGGACGGCGGGCCTTTCGAGCGCCCAGCAGATCCAGCGGATCGAGGAGTCGGTGAGCGCCTTCGCCGGCGATGCCCCCCAACAAGATGATATCACCCTCGTCGTCCTCACGGGATGAGACGCGCGCGGCGGCAGGCGCTTCTCCGATGATCCCCCCTGTAGGGATCTGACCGCCAGGCGGCGAATGAGAAGGAGGCACCTGGTCGTCGGTGCCGCTTTATCTTTCACGGAAAGAGTTCCTCGCGCGGCTGCGAGCCGGCTATGTCGCCTCATCGGGTGGAGAATGGAGCCTGCGAGTCTCGTGACCGGATCCCACCGGATACCGCTCTTCCACGCGATGAGGGCTCTCCCCTGTGGCTCGCGCCGTTCGAAGCGCTTGGGAGCGAGGTTGCTTTGGCTACGAGATCGAAAGACCGGGTTGTTGTTGGCGTGATTGGCTGCGGCACCGTGGGTACGGGCGCCGTCCAGGTACTGCTGACGAACGCCGCCTGGATTACCGGGCGCGTGGGTGCCCCCGTGGTGCTCAAGAGCGTGGCGGATATCGATTGGACCCGTCCCAGGGCGTTCGAAGTGCCGGAGGCGTTGCGGCACACCGACGCGGAAAGCGTGATTGCCGATCCCGAGGTGGATGTGATCGTCGAGGCAATCGGCGGTGTCGGCATGGCGGCCCAGGTGGTTCGCGCGGCCCTCGCGCGGGGCAAGTCGGTGGTCACGCCCAACAAGGAGCTGATGGCGAAGCAAGGGGGCGAGCTCCTCGCGTTGGCATCCGAGAAGGGCGTCGATCTGATGTTCGAGGGCGCCGTCGGCGGCGGGATCCCCCTCATCAAGCCGATGAAGGAGTCATTGGCGGGCGATACCATCGAGCGGATCGTGGGCATCGTCAACGGCACCACCAACTACATCCTCACCGGGATGGCGCGCGAGAACCGCGATTTCGCAGAGGCGCTGTCCTCCGCGCAGGCGCTCGGCTATGCCGAGGCCGATCCGACCGCCGACGTAGAAGGCCTGGACTCGCTCTACAAGATCGCTATCCTCGCCTCGATTGCCTTCGGGAGCCGGGTTCCCGTGAGCGATCTTTACCATGAGGGAATCACCCGGGTGACCGCCGCGGACATTGGCTATGCCCGCCAGCTGGGCTTTGCCGTGAAGCTCCTCGCCATTGCCGCGCGCCTGGGAGGCCGCGTCGATATCCGCGTGCATCCGGCGTTCATTCCCCTGGATCACCCGCTGGCAAGCATCAACGACGTCTTCAATGGTGTGCTGGTCCGTGGGCGGCAAGTGGGCGATGTGATGTTCTATGGCCGCGGCGCAGGCCAGGGACCGACCGGCGTGGCCGTGGTGGGCGACGTGGTGGATTGCGCGCGCAATCTTCTCCACGGCGCGGCCGGGCGCGTGCCCTGCCGTTGCGCTTGCTCCCTCCCCCTGCTCTCGATGGAAGAGGTGGTGTGCCGCAACTACGTGCGCATGCGCGTGACCGACCGGCCGGGCGTCATCGGGAGAATCGCTACCTGTTTCGGGAGCCATGAGGTGAGCGTGGCAAGCGTCTTCCAGCCGGACACCGAGGTGGGCCCAGGCCTGGCGGAGATCGTCTGGATCACGCACGCGGTGCAGGAGCGCCAGATGCGCGCCGCTCTGGCCGAGATCGCCACGCTCCCTATGGTGAACGAAGTCGCTTCCGTGATCCGACTGGAGGGGTAGCGTCTCTCCCATGTTGCCCCGGTATTACCGGCGGTAATGGCCTCAGCGATCCCGCGCGATGCAGGACGGGGGTGCCCCAAACGGCTGTCTGCCCAGGCGCGCCACCCCCTCCCTGGGTCCGGCGAGGGATGATGCGGCACATCCCCGGGCTGCCGGTTGACGTCCCAGACGGGCGCTTAGTAGAATGGATGAGGGGCACGGGGGCTCCCGAGCGAGCAGCGGTTGGGGGAATGTGGCCTGTGCCTCGCTCGATCTGCTTGGGAAGTGGCACCGATGGCATCTTTTGATCTACACGCCTGGTTTCGTTCGCTTGAGCCGACCGATCAGTGGTTGATGGAGTGGCGCGCGCAGCATGATCTATCGATCAAGGAGATCGCGGCGCGCAGTGGTCTCCCCCGGAGCGTCGTGGCCGAGCGGCTGGCGCGGATTCGCGAGCGGCTGGTGAACGAGGCGTGGGGCACGCCGCCGCAGGCTTGAGCCGCCGGAGTGCCGCGCGGGGCGACGGCGCGGCTCCCTTCGCCAGAGAGGGCGCTTCGATCATGACAGCGAGGCGGGGTGGTACTGGGTGGTGTGCGGCTCTCCCACCTCGCTGCCGGAACTTCAGGTGGCCGCCCCGCGCTATATCGTCACGGGCTGCAT